>USHT01000327.1 GCA_900554455.1 uncultured Collinsella sp. | reverse complement strand
GCGGCGGTCGTGCGCTTTCGCGTGGTCGTTGCCTTGGCAGCCGTTGTTTTAGTCGCGGCAGCCTTGGTTGTCGTAGCCTCCTTGGCCGTCGTCTTGCGGGTCGTGGTCTTCTTAGCTGCGGGCTTTGCATCGGGCTTGACCTCGGCCTCTGCCTCAGGAGCAACCTCAGCCTTCACCTCAGGCTCAGCCTCAACCGGCTTCTCCTCGGCCTTGGGTTCCTCAACAGCCTCAGGCTCCTCAGTCGCAGCCTCAACCACGGCTGCCGGGCGCTCAATCTCCGGATGCATAAAGAAGTACAGGTCCAGATACTTGTCGGCCGAGCGCGTCCAGCTAAAGTCCTGGCTCATGGCCTGCGTGACCAGCTGATCCCAGGCCTCACGGTTGTCCCAGAACAGACGCGCCGCGCGGAATACGGCATCGCCCATCTCATCGCCGTTAAAGTTGCTAAACGAGAAGCCCGTGCCCTCGCCGGTAAACTCGTTGTACGGCTGCACGGTGTCCTTCAGGCCGCCGGTCTCGCGCACAATGGGCAGGGTACCGTAGCGCATGGCGATGATCTGCGACAGGCCACAGGGCTCAAACTTCGAAGGCATTAGGAACATGTCGGCGGCGGCATACATGCGCTGCGACAACGCCGGGTCAAACTCAATGCGTGCGGCCATGGTGCCGGGGTACTTGTCCTGGAAGTAGCGTAGACCGTCCTCGTAGTCGCGGTCGCCGGTGCCCAGCACCGCCACCTGCACGCCGCCGGCCAGGATGCGGTCGAGCGCGTACATGACCAGGTCCATGCCCTTCTGGCGCGTCAGGCGCGTGACCATGACCATAAGCGGACGGTCGTCGCGAACCTCGAGCCCCAGCTCCTCCTGCAGTTTGGCCTTGCACACGGCCTTGCCGGAACGGTCCTCCACGGTGTAGTTGGCGGCAATGCGCTTGTCGGTCGCCGGGTCAAAGCCCGCGACGTCGATGCCATTCAAAATGCCCTGCAGCGCGTACGAACGCTCGCGCAGAACGCCGTCCAGGCCCTCGCCAAATTCAGGCGTCTGGATCTCGTTGGCATAGGTGGGGCTCACCGTGGTGATGGCATCGGCATAGCGCAGCGCGCCCAGCATGTAGTTGATGCTGCAGGCGTCGCAACGCAGCTGCGAAGCGGCCGCAGGAATGTGCGCCACACCCAGGATGTCCTCCATCACGGTATCGCTAAACTGGCCCTGGAACGCCACGTTGTGGATCGAGAACACGGTCTTGACGCGGTCGTACAGCGGCAGGCCCTGGTAGAACTCGCGCAAAAACACGGGCGCCAGTGCCGTTTGCCAGTCGTTGCAGTGCAGGATGTCGCACTCAAAGCCTTCGGGCAAGTGCTGCAGGCTCTCGGTGATGGCCTTGGAGAAGAACGCAAAACGCTCGCCGTCGTCAAAGAAACCATACGGATAGTCGCGCGCAAAGTAGCGCTCGTTGTCGATGAACATATACGTGACGCCGTCGTGCTCGAGCTTCTCGAGCCCGCAGTACTCGTTGCGCCAGCCCAGGCTCACGTAAAAGTCGGAGAAGTGCTCCATCTGCGCCTTGTACTCGTCCTTGATGGTGGCGTATTTGGGCACCATCACGATGACCTCGGCGCCGGCGCGCATGAGCGCCGCAGGCAGCGAGCCCGCCACGTCGCCCAGGCCACCGGTCTTAACAAACGGTGCGCACTCGGCCGAGGCAAACACGATCTGCATCTTTTTGCTGGAATCAGCCATATTGTCTCCCATGTTGCAATTCGAGAATAGCCGCCTGGCGCGAACCGGGCGGCTATTCTACATGTTACGAGCGATGTTGCGGTGCCAACGTTAACGTACGATCGTGGTGTCAGAAGTTAACGGAGCCTTGCCCAGCACCAGGATGTTCTCGGGCGTGCCGCGAAGCTCGGTGTTGGTGGGAACCACGTTGTTCTTGTCCAGGATGGCGTTCTCAACGCGGGCACCGCTCTTGATGATGCAGCTCTGGTTGATGATCGAGTTGGTCACCGA
>USHT01000326.1 GCA_900554455.1 uncultured Collinsella sp. | reverse complement strand
ACGTCGGGTCGTTGTCCTGAATCGCACTGACAGTTCTTGTTGCGGTGGCGACGTAGGCGCTGTTATTGTCCTCGGAATAGCCTATGTACAGCTGGTTCCATATGCTATGGGCGTTGGCGAACAGCTCGATGGTCGTAAGCGCCAGGAGGGGCAGGATAACTGCTGGACGAGATGCTCGGCACAATTTAGGGTGGTCCTTGAGCGTCCGCAGGGCATAGCCCGCTGCCCACAGCGCAAAGAAGCTCAGCAAGAAAGCCGTGCGCGAATAGAAGCCGTTGGGTACGCGCATGCCGCACCAGATGTACTCGAGCGGACTCAAAACGGAGCTTGCGACCAGGATTATCGTGACGACAAGTGTCGCGATGCGCATCTTGATCGGAACGGCGCGGTTAAATAGTAGGCTCACCGCGAGCAGCATCATGATGACGCCGCAATAGAACTGCGGTGTACTATCGTTGTTCACCCACATGCCGGGGAGAAAGCCCCTGATGAGCGATTTGAGGCTGGTTTTAAGCAGCGGTCCGAGGGCCAAAACGGGGCCGCCCTTGGACATGGCAAGGATGGTTGGCAAAAAGGTCCAGGCGGACAGAAGCAGCCCGAGCACGATGGCGCCCGCGAATCGAAGCGCTCGGTCGAGCATGAGCTTCCAGCTAAAGCCCTGCTCGGCAACGTAATCGGCAAATTCGACCAGTACAAAGATGCAGAGGAACAGAATGCTGATATAGGCCGTATACCAGCAGAACATGACGTTAAGTGCCGTGGCGATGACAAGGCGCGCTATGCGCTGCTTGCGGATGACCTCGTAGCAACCGTAGGCGCAAACGGGAAGCAGGATCAGGCAATCAATCCAGAGCGGGTTGCGCAGGTTGCTGACGGTCCAGCTGCAAAACGTGAACGAGAGGGAAAGCAGGAATGCCGCGGGCTTGGATAAGCCAAAGCGCTTTTGCACATACCAAGCGCTGCTGATGTGGACGCAGCCAAGCTTGAGCGCGCTGATGACGAATACAAAGAGCGTCAGCTTGTCCTGGGGAAACAACACGCAGAGCAGGTTGAAGGGGCTCGCGAGGTAGTAGCTATAGAGGCCCCAAGTGTTCATGCCAAGTCCCTGGGAGAAGGAATAGCGAAGGTTCGCTTCGCCTAAAAGGACGCGGCGAAACCACGCAAAGAAGTCGATGTATTGGTACTTGAGGTCGTTGGTGAGAAACGAATTGTCGCCAAAGGGATATATATGCCCCGCTATGGCGAGCGCGACAAAGAGCGTGATGGAAAACGTGAAGCAGGCAGCGTAGAACGCAACGTTCTTGAGCGTGCTGTTATTGGACCGTGTCATCAGAATCCTCGTTGGACTCGCGAACGATATAGATGGGGCGTCGCTTGGTCTCCAGATAGGCCTTTGCCAGGTACTCGCCGATGATTCCCAGGCACAGAAGCTGCATGCCGCCAAACAGCGTAATGAGGCAGGCAAGGGAGGGCCATCCGCCGACGGGGTCGCCCCAAACAAGCGTTTTGACCAGGATGACGATAAATCCCAGGATGGCGATGAGACAGAAGACGATACCCGTGAGGGCGGCGAGGGAGAGCGGCGCCGTGGAAAACGCGACGATGCCGTCGATGGAATAGAGGAGCAGCGACCAAAAGCTCCATTTGGTCTCGCCGGCCACGCGGTTGACGTTTATGTAGGGGAGCCATTTGGTCTTGAAGCCGACCCAGCCGTAAATGCCCTTGGAGAATCGGTTGTATTCGCCCATGGAGATGATGGCGTTGACCATGGGTCGCTTCATGAGCCTAAAATCGCGCGCTCCGTCGACGATGTCGGCCTTGGAAATGCGGTTGATAATTTTGTAGAACATGCGGGCGCAGAACGACCTGATGGGAGGCTCGCCTTCGCGGGTGGTCCTGCGTGTGGCGACGTTATCGTAGTCTTCGGTTTGCAGGAGCTCGTACATTTGCGGCAGGAGCGAGGGCGGATCCTGCATGTCGGCATCCATGGTGGCAACATAGTCGCCCTTTGCAT
>USHT01000325.1 GCA_900554455.1 uncultured Collinsella sp. | reverse complement strand
AATATGCCAAGCAGCTGGTAGGATCCCTTAAACTCACGATGAACGAACAGCGTGCCGCCCATTATTTTCCCCTCACCTTCAGAATAAAATCGATATCCACGATGGAGGCGTAGTCGAAAATGACGCCGATTTCGACCGTTGTCCGCCCCCGCTCGATATCGCCTATCACACGAAGGCTGCGACCCGTCATAGTCGCGACGTCGCGTTGAGTTAGACCAAGTTCACGCCTTCTAAGCCTAAGGGCCTTCCCCATCTCGCCCGGATCGAAAACCATGCGTTCCGAGAAAGCAGTTTCAGACGGCTTAAGTTTGATGCGCCCATCGAGCACTTTAGTCGTTGTCACCGTTCTCATGTCGCTCCTTAGCTATGTTCCCATTCGTGAACATAGTATAGAACTGTAAAGCTATGTTCCCGAACGTGATTATAGCTTTACAAGTAATACCTATATTCACGTTCGTGAACATAGTAGCCAAAGCAATCGTCATCCTCCTAAACGGGAAGATTCCGTCGATTGCGCCACGCGGACCGGCTACTCGAAGTATTGGAACTTGTTCGTTGAGAAGGCGAAGGTTACGGTGAAGCCTTCGCCGGGCTCCGACGCTGCGGTGACGGCGATGCCCATTTTGGAGCATAGGCGCGCCACCAAGTAGAGGCCGATGCCCGTTGCGCGCTTGGTCGTGCGGCCGTTGTCGCCGGTAAAGCCCTTCTCGAACACGCGGGGCAGGTCAGCTGCGCTCACTCCGCAACCATTGTCGGCAACGGTAAGCTCGATGCGCTCGCTCGCCTGGCCTTCGTCCAGCAGCGCGCCCGAAAACGTGATCTTCGCACCGTCCTCGCGCGCGTATTTAATGCTGTTCTGGATGAGTTGGCCCAGAATAAACTCGAGCCACTTCTCGTCGGTAAAGACCTCAAAGTCGAGGTTCTCACACACCGGTGCCACGTGCGCCGCGATGAGCTCGCGCGCGTTGGCCTTAATCGCGCCCGTCACCAGGGCCTTGAGGCTCCAGCGGCGAATCAGATAGTCGCGCTCCACGACTTCCGAGCGCGCGTAGTACAGCGCCTGGTCGATATAGCGCTCCACGCGAGCCAGCTCGCGACCCAGGTCATCCACGCGCGACAGGTCGTCTTCGCTGCCGTCCAGGTTTTCCACGTCCAGGTTTTCCAAGATCAGATGGGCTGCCGCCAGGGGCAGCTTGGCCTCGTGGACCCAGCTCTCGATATAGTCGCGATAGTCATCGGTCTGACGCCGGCCTTCGGCAACCTCGTCGCAGGCGGCTTTGCCCACCCGGCGCAAGACCTCGTACTCGAGCTCGCCCTCGGCATAGGTCGGGCATTGCACCATCTCCTGCACCCATGCGGGACTCTCGAGCTCCTCTGCCGCACGCTCCAGCTGGCGCAGGAAACGACGACGGCGCGCGTACTCGATCACAATGCCGAGTATGCCAAAGATAAGAGACACGCCGACCGCAATGACCACGATAGAGACAGGCGCCCCGGCGACCGTCAGCACAAAGCAGCTCAGCAGCACGCCGCACGTCCACACGGCGACGGGAAGCAGCGCGTCTTTAAAGAACTTGCCAAACGACATAGCCGGCCCCTAGACCGAATAGCCCTGGCCGCGGTGCGTGGTCAGATACCCCTTGATGCCGATTTTTTCGAGCGTAGTGCGCAGACGGTTGATGTTGACGGTGAGCGTATTGTCGTCCACAAAGGCATCGGAGTCCCACAGGTCCTGCATGATGGCCGAGCGCGAGACGATTTTGCCCGCGCTGCTCAGGAGTAGCGACAGAATGCGCAGCTCATTTTTGGTGAGTTCGGTGCTGTCGCCGGTTGCCGTGTTGGTGACCGCGGAGAGGGCAAGGTCGAGCTCCAGCCCCTTGTGGACGAGCGTGCTGCGCTCGCCGGCCGCCGAGGTGCGACGCAGCAGCGCATTGATGCGCGCCACGAGCACACGGGCGCTGTAGGGCTTGGGGACAAAGTCGTCCGCGCCGAGCGTCATGGCCATGACCTCGTCG
>USHT01000324.1 GCA_900554455.1 uncultured Collinsella sp. | reverse complement strand
TTCGAGTCCCGCCGGCATCTAAAAGAAGCGAGCCCGCATCCCTGGGGAACACGGGCTCGCAAGCAATCACATGGTAGGGGCGGTGGGACTCGAACCCACAATCCTTGCGGCGAGAGATTTTAAGTCTCCTGCGTATGCCAATTCCGCCACGCCCCCGTGAGACTAGAAGTCTAGCACAAGCCGCCCATTACGCGTTGACGGCCATCGAGTGCTGGCCCGACTTCTCAAGGAACTCTTGGAACTTGGCCTCGTCGCCCTTGTTCTTGTACTGCAGGGCCAACAGGTACTCCAAGCGGCAACTCTTAACCTTATCGTCGCCGGCCTCCTCGAGCATGCGCTCCAGCTCGGGAATGTCGTTGTGGCGCTTGAGGATCATCGTGTCGTACATCAGCTGACACTCGTGCGCAACTGCCTCGGCCTGACCGCCCTCAAAGCCCTTGATCTCGTGCAACAGCTCTTTGGACTTTTTGCGGTCCTCCTGGCCAACGTAGTAGTTAAAGGCTTTGATCACCAGGTCGACGCGCTGCATCTTGGGGAGGTTGAGCCCCAGCAGCAGGTCGAACATCTCGCTGGCACGCTCGTGGTCCTCGCGCAGCAGATAGGAGTTCAGACGCAGGTAGTCGCGGTTGTAGCGCGGGTACAGCATGCTGGTGAGTTTGCCGTCGAGCAAACGATCGAACTCGTCCCACTGCTTGGCGGCCATCAATTGCTGCAGGCGTTTAAACGTGGTGCGTTTTTTGACGCTAAAGAACACCGACACGGCGATGCAGATGATAACGACGGCGGTCCAGAGGGTGCGGGAATCGGGCATATTAGGGTCCTTAGTCGCTCATAAAGCGAGCGGTATGACAACACGTACTAGATGTATTATACGCAGCGCGCAAGCAAACTGGCATAAAAGCTCATCGAGGCCGAGTGCCATCGCTCGCTGCGGTACACTTACCTAAAGTAAACCATGAAGGGAGACATTACCTATGAAGAAGATCGTTTTGGCTTGCGGTGCTGGCGCTGCTACTTCCACGCTCGTTGCCCAGAAGGTCGCTACCCTGCTCGACGCCAACGGTTATGCCGACAAGTACGAGATCGTGCAGTGCGCCATCTCCGAGGCCAAGGATTACTGCGACGAGGGCGCTGACCTGCTGATCGCCACCACCGTTGCCCCCGAGGGCCTCACCTGCCCGTACGTGAGTGGCGTGCCCTTCATGACCGGCATGAACCGCGTTGCCGCCGAGAAGGCCGTTCTCGACGTCATGGCTCAGTAGGCGCTGACTGCATGAGTGAGCAGAACGCCAACCCGGTAGAGCTCTTTGGTATGCGCGTTGCCCATGTGGGCATTAACGCCACCGACCCGGCAGACGTCCTGGAGATCGCGGAGCTGTTCTCGACGATGATGGGCCTGCCCGTCATCGAGACCCCGGTTTCGTACTTCAACGATTCGCTGGTCGAGATCATGAAGCAGAACGGTCGTGGCACCAAGGGCCACATCGGCTTTGCCGTTAACGACATCGATGCAGCTGAGAAGTGGTTTGCCGAGCGCGGGCTCGAGGTCAACGAAGAGTCGCGCGCGCTGCTGCCCGACGGTGGTACCAAGCTCGTGTACTTTAAGCGCGAGTTCGCCGGTTTCGCCGTGCACCTGTGCCGCGAGTAGCGCACAAGCTGCTTTAGTTAGCAAAAAGGGATAGGGCCGCGTGGCCCTATCCCTTTATTTATGCCGAGGGGCTTCCTACCGCGGCAGGCGAATCGTAAAGCGGCTGCCGACGCCCTCGACTGAGGTCACGCCAATGACACCACCATGGCTATCGACGATCCACTTGGCAATGGCAAGCCCCAGACCCGAGCCCTGCGCACCGGCATCGCGTGCGTTGTCGGCGCGGTAGAACCGTTCAAACGCGTGAGCTGCGGATTCCTGGTTCATGCCGATGCCCTCGTCCTCAACGCTTATGTCGATCGTGCCCGTGCCCGCATCCGGCGCTACGCCAAACGAGATGGGCGTGCCCGCGTCCGAATACTTGGCGGCGTT
>USHT01000323.1 GCA_900554455.1 uncultured Collinsella sp. | reverse complement strand
CTCAGTTCGGCGGCCAGCGCTTCGGCGAGATGGAAGTTTGGGCACTGTACGCATACGGTGCTTCCAACGTCCTGCAGGAGATCCTGACCGTCAAGTCCGACGATACCGTGGGCCGCGTCAAGACTTACGAGTCCATCGTCAAGGGCGAGAACGTCCCGGTTCCGGGTATCCCCGAGTCCTTCAAGGTTCTCGTCAAGGAGATTCGCTCCCTCGCACTGGACATCGAGCCCATGCACGATGCCGACGAGGACGCCTCCGCCCCTGTGACCGCCGAGGAGACCTCTGCTCTCGACGACCTGGCTGCGCTCGCCGGCGTTGACGCCGACGTCGAGTCCGAGGATGCCGAGACCGCCGAGGCACCCGAGGCTGTCGCCGCCACGACCACTGATAAGGAGTAGTTGACTGTGGCAGATTTCGAAGCTACTGATTTTGACTCGGTAAAGATCTCCCTTGCCTCCGCCGACCAGATCCGTTCCTGGTCGCACGGTGAGGTCAAGAAGCCGGAGACCATTAATTACCGTACCCTCAAGCCCGAGAAGGACGGCCTGTTCTGCGAGAAGATCTTCGGTCCCGCCAAGGACTGGGAGTGCTCCTGCGGCAAGTACAAGGGCATCCGCTTTAAGGGCATCGTCTGCGAGCGCTGCGGCGTCGAGGTCACCTCGGCCAAGGTGCGTCGCGACCGCATGGGCCACATCGAGCTCGCCGCTCCCGTGTCCCACATCTGGTACTTCAAGAGCCCCACGAGCTTCCCGATGAGCCGTATGCTCGACATCAAGTCCAAGGACCTCGAGAAGGTTCTGTACTTTGCCAGCTACATCATCACCGAGGTTGACTACGAGGCTCGCGAGGCCGATGCCGATGACCTGCGCGAGGAGCTCGCCGCCGATCTGGAAGAGATCGATGCTGAGTGCGCCCGCCAGATCGAGTCCCTCAAGGAGCAGGGCGACCCCGAGAACTTTGACGAGTTCTCCGACGAGGAGCCGCTGACCCCCGAGGAGATCGCCTCTGGCATCGTCGACATCGAGGAAGAGTGCAAGGACGAGAAGCAGCTCCGCACGGACGCCTTCAACGCCTTCATGAAGCTCAGCGAGCGCGACCTCATTTCCGATGAGCCGCTGTTCCGCGAGATGACCCGCTACTACTCCATGTACTTCAAGGGTGGCATGGGTGCCGAGGCCGTCCGCGACCTGCTCGCTGCCATCGACCTCCCCTCCGAGGCCGAGAAGCTCAAGGCCATCATCGCCGACGAGGATTCCCAGAAGCAGAAGCGCGAGAAGGCCGTTAAGCGCCTCGAGGTCGTTGACGCCTTCCTGAAGGGCGGTAACAGCCCCGCGAATATGATTCTGGACGTCATTCCGGTCATTCCGCCCGATCTGCGCCCGATGGTCCAGCTCGACGGTGGCCGCTTCGCCGCGTCCGACCTCAACGACCTGTACCGTCGCGTGATCAACCGTAACAACCGACTCAAGCGCCTGCTCGACCTGGACGCCCCCGCGATCATCGTGAACAACGAGAAGCGCATGCTCCAGGAGTCCGTGGACGCCCTGTTCGACAACGGCCGTCGTGGTCGCCCGGTCTCTGGCCGTGGCGGTCGCCCGCTCAAGTCGCTCGCCGAGGCCCTCAAGGGCAAGCAGGGTCGTTTCCGTCAGAACCTGCTGGGTAAACGTGTTGACTACTCCGGCCGTTCCGTTATCGTTGTAGGCCCAGAACTGAAGATTTTCCAGTGCGGTCTGCCGAAAGAAATGGCTATCGAGCTGTTCAAACCTTTTGTAATGAAGAAACTGGTGGAAGATGGTCTGGCTCACAACATCAAATCCGCTAAGAGAATGGTAGAAAGACTTCAGACGGAAGTTTGGGACATCTTGGAAGATGTCATCAAAGAACATCCTGTTATGCTGAACCGTGCCCCAACCCTGCACAGACTGGGTATCCAGGCATTTGAACCCGTACTGGTAGAAGGCCGTGCAATCAAACTGCATCCTCTGGTATGTACAGCGTACAACGCCGACTTCGACGGTGAC
>USHT01000322.1 GCA_900554455.1 uncultured Collinsella sp. | reverse complement strand
TCTTGCCCCATCGTTGATGAGGGGCTGGATGTCGCTTTTGGCAAAAACGCCGCAGCGGCTGGCGATGGGATAGATGGTGGTGGCGTTGGCCGCGAGTTCGTTAAGGCCGCTGGCATCGGTGTGCAGCAGGGTTGCCATCTGGTCGATGAACGCGCCCGTACCGCCGGCGCAGGTGCCGTTCATGCGCTGCTCGATGCCGTTGTCGAAGTAGATGATCTTGGCGTCCTCGCCGCCCAGCTCGATGGCGACGTCGGTGGCCGGGATGAGGGTCTCGACAGCGCGCTTGCTGGCGATGACCTCCTGGACAAACTCCAGGTCGAGCCACTGGGACAGCAGCAGGCCGCCCGAACCGGTAATGGCGCAGGTCATTTGGGCCGTCGGCAGCACGGTCGCGGCACCCTCGAACAAGTCGCGGGCGCAAGCGCGGACGTCGGTGTGGTGACGCTGGTACTTGGCGTAGACAATCTGGTTGTCGTCGTTGAGCACAGCGAGCTTAACGGTGGTGGAGCCCACATCGATGCCCAGGTGCAGGTTGCCGCGGGCGGCCTCGGGGTTGAAGATCGCGCCTTCGGGGGCCTGGGCGGCGGTGGCGACTAGGGGCTCAGCGTCGGTGGCGGGCTCGCTAGCGACGGACGTCTCCCCTGCCGCGTTCTTGGCATCGGCAACTGCCTCGGCAACTTTCTCGGCAGCCGCGGTCGCGGCCTTCTGCGCGGCGTCCACCACGGCGGGCGCAGCCTCACGCGCGGCAGCGACCATACGGTCCTTAATGCCCTCGACGAGTTTGCTCATTGTCTCTCCTCTTAGTTGTTGGACTCGACGGCTGCGGTGGTGTCGGCCGCGTCCTCGAGCTGTAGATTCAATAGCTTCATGCCGTATTCCGGCACGTTGATATCGATGGGTTGGCCATACAGATCACCAGGGCGCACAAAAGCGAGCACCGTCATAATGCGCGCCATGGCCTCGGGTGATTCGGTGAGCCCACGCTCAAACCAGCGCTGAATCATGCCGACCTCGGCACTCACGACGTAGGTGACGTAGTAGTCAAAAAACGTACCCAGCGCTAGGCCCAAAATGCCCGTCTGCGCACGCGGCACCACAGCCTCACGAGCGGTGTCGATGATCCTTTTAATGAAGGCCTGGTCGCCGCCCGGACCCAGCAGCGCACCGATTAAGTCGCGGTTGGCCGCAAGATAACGCAGCAGCTCAACCGAACCGGGTGCCGGCTCGAGCTCATCGATGTTGTGATAGAGGTCGGGCAGCTGAGCTGCGGTGATGAGCTCAATGCACTCACGGATCTCGGCCAGCAAGCCGTCCTCGATTTGATTGATAAAGTCGGGAATATCGCGGTAGTGCGAATAGAACGTGCGGCGCGTAAGGCCAGCGCGCTCGGTGAGCGACGCGACATTAATGCGCGAAAGGTCGCCGCTTTCGGCAAGCTCGCTGGCAAGTGCTTGGCGAAGGGCACGCTGCGAGCGAAGGGACCGGCGATCACATTTCTCGAGCTGGGACAAGCGTCCTCCTTGCTACTCAACCTGTGCGCTATTGCACAGTGCGAGTATTATTGCACACCGTGTGCATCAACACGTAAAGGCAATATTTGGGATGTGACGAAGAGACAGTCCCTTTGTCACATTCAGCAGCCGCCTAGGTTGTGCCGGCTGTGGCCGATCGTGCCTAGCTTTTGAAGCGGTATTACCGATTGTCCAAAATGGCATTCATGGGTAGAATAGTGTCGACGGCAGCCCAAGTTCTGCTAAGCTGGGCAGCGCCGTTGCTTGGATTAAGGGGTCAACGCCTTAGCGGCGGCGACCCCTTTAATATGAGAAAGCCATTGTCAATAGGCGTGTTTGTTCGAGCCCGGTTTAAAACCGGGCTTTTTCGTTTCCCGTCGGGAGGGCCCGCGCACGCTGCACGTTTAGTCGACGCTTGCCTGGCAAGCTAATATCCGCGGGCTCTTGTGGGCGCGCTGCCGGCGGTCAGCCCGGTATGTCCGCGCACCCCACCGCATTTCGATTCTCCGTCCG
>USHT01000321.1 GCA_900554455.1 uncultured Collinsella sp. | reverse complement strand
GCAGCAGATGTTGAAGCGGTGTATAGGGGAGCATGACGCCGAGCTCGGGCAAGTCGTGCGCGACAGATGGTGCGAGGGCGAGGATGTCGGGGGAACCGCCGTTGCCCTCGCCAACAGTGCACCGGCGCAGCAGCACAATGGGGCGGATACTGCCGGCCAGCAAGCCGCGCTCAGCGTCGTCGATATGGCACAGGCGCCCGGCATCGGCAAGACTGCGCATCATGACGGCAAGCGGCTTGTTGCTGCGGCGTTTGCGGCGGCGCAGCTCGGCCACCGCCTGCTCGTTGGAGGCGTCGCATGCCAAGTGAAATCCGCCCAGTCCCTTGATGGCGACGATACCGCCGTTGGCCAGCAGCTCAACACAGCGGTCGATAATGGCGTCGCTGGCCTCGCGTGTGGTGCCGACGGCCGGTGTCGCGGACGAATTCCCGCACGCATCGCCGTTCACAGCCTCACGCCACGTAATATGCGGCCCGCAATCAAAGCAGGCATCGGGCTGTGCGTGAAAGCGACGGTCGAGTGGATCGGCATACTCTGCGGCGCAGGCGGGGCACATGGGGAAACGGTCCATCGAGGTAGCCGCTCGGTCATAAGGCAGCGACCGGATGATGGTAAAGCGTGGGCCGCAGTTAGTGCAGTTGATAAAGGGGTAGTGATAGCGTCGGTCGGCGGGATCGAACAACTCGCGCAGGCAATCGTCGCAGGTGGCGATATCGGGCGAGACGAGCGTCGTGTGCGCGGTCTGGTCCTGCGACGCCACAATGTGAAAGCCCTGCTCATCGGCAGTGCTCCAGCCGCCAGGCTCCAAATTCGCAATATCGACTCGCTCAACGCGAGCCGCCGCGGGCGCATGCTCAGAAAGCGCGGCAACAAAAGCATCGAGCGCATCGGCCGGAGCGTGCGCCTCGATATGCACGCCGTCGCCCGCATTGAGCACCCATCCGCAAATGCCATACGCAATGGCCTCGCGATACACAAACGGCCGCATGCCAACGCCCTGCACAATGCCCGTCACATGAATATGCACATGCCGCATGCGACACCCCTCATCAAAACCGACCAAAAAGGGACAGGTTTATTTTGGTAGGTAAAACTTCTAAACCTGCCAAAACAAACCTGTCCCTTTTTGGCAGGTGCGCTGCGGGAAATCCCGCTACAGCACCAGGCTCTGCTTGGTGGCGGCGCACGTGAGCTCGCCGTGCTTAACGCCGCGCAGGCCCAGCAGACGGTCGGCTAGTTCGTAGACGCGCTCGCCGCGACCCTTGAGCGCCAGGATCTCCAAGCAGTTGTGGTGATCCAGATGTACGTGCATGGTCGATACGATCTCGTCGGTGTAGTCGTGCTGCACTTCGTCCAGACGGCGCGTCAGGTCGCCGGTATGGTGGTCGTAGATCATGGTGAGCGACCCGATAACATGCTCATCGGGCGTGCGCATCTGCTCTTTGGCGATCGAGGCGCGAATCAGGTCGCGCACGGCCTCGGAGCGGTTGGCCACGTCGCCGCGGCGCGCGATCTGTTCGTCAAAACGGCGCAGCAGGTCGTCCGGTGCGGTAACCGAAAAGCGGACCAGCTCGGAGCCGGAGCCACTACAGTGGCAGCCCGCATCACCGTCCGCCCCGTGCGGATGCTCGTGCTCGTACCCGCTGCCATGCTCGTGTTCGGCCACTTTACACCAGCTTCACGGATCCGACGGAGTTGTGGTCGGCCTCGATGGCTTCCTCGTAGCCCTCGAGTGCGTCGTGGGCCTCGTGCAGCGCGGCCATGGCGGTCTCGAGCTTGGCGCCGATGCGCTCCATGTCATAATTCTCGGTCGCATGCAGCAACTGATGGCTCCATTCGTGAGCGAGCTCGATGGTGTCGTCGACCTGCTTGACGCTCATGGCAAGCTGGCTCATGTTCATTCCAACATCATGCATGGAAAATCTCCTTTTCTATGGGGTAGTTCAGTGGTTCAGATTTTACTACGCCCGCTCTGCGTGCAGCTGCATAAGACGATATGAGAAAGCCATTGGGGGCCGCCTCCCCCGCG
>USHT01000320.1 GCA_900554455.1 uncultured Collinsella sp. | reverse complement strand
ATCTGCGCCTCCGAAAACCCGCGTGCAGCCAGCGTCTTGCGCGTCGAGGTCATCACCGCCCGACCCGTATCGGCCACCGTGCCATCAAAATCAAACAGCACGACCGGCCGCTTGCATATCTCCAGCGCCTCCATCGGCATCCCTCTTCCCCAGTTGACGATTTCCACACCGACACTTCAAACTGTTGACTATTCAACAATTGAACCTAGAAATGTGGAACGACTCCACTATACTTGTCGCACTTTGCTCTCAGAAGGCCGCGCCGTCGCGCCCCAACGAAAGGTGCAATTATGTCTTTTGCCATCATAACCGACTCCACGTCGGACATCTCCCCCGCCCGCGCCCAAGAGCTCGGCATTTACGTGATTCCGCTGCATGTGATTATCGAGGGCGAGGACCTGCTCGACCAGGTGCAGATTACCGCCCAAGAGTACGTCGCCCGCATGGCCGGCTCCGAGCAGCTGCCGCACACCTCGCAGCCGAGTGCCGGCGAGTTCAAGGAACTCTTTGACCGCGTGCGCGCCGACGGCCACGATAGCGCCATCTTTATCTCGCTGTGCAGCGAGTGGTCCGCCTGCTATGCCAACGCCAGCCTGACGGCCGAAACGCACGAGCTCGACGTGCGCTGCATCGACTCGCGCACCGGCTCGGGCGCCGAGGGCCTGCTGGTGGAGTACGCGCTGGCCATGCGCGAGGACGGCCGCAGCCTGGACGAGACCGAGGCGCAGATCCGCACGACGCTGCCCGACGCCCACCTGCTGCTGATTCCCCGCACGCTCGAGAACCTCGTTAAGAACGGCCGCGCGCCCAAGCTCGCCGGCCAGCTCACGCAAATGCTCAACATTCGCCTGGCCGTTTCGCCGGAGTGGAAATCGGGCGAGATCAAGGCCATAAAAAAGGGCCGCGGTGCCAAGCGCATCGTTACCAACACCATGGCCGATTGCCTCGCATTTTTGGCCGAGTATCCGGGCTCCAGCGTGCGCGTGCTCACGACCGGCGCCGCCGAGGAGCAGGAGCTTGTCAACGAGGCACTCGCGGGTCAGGATTACGTAGACGCCGGCACCGGCCCCATCGGCTGCACCATCGCCACCCATGTAGGCGTCGACGCCATCGCCATCAGCTACTGCCCCCGCTACCAGCCCATCCACTAGGGGCACCTTTACCGCTTGCGGTGGAATAGGGACTTTTTTTGGCTTATCAGCCGCAAATCAATCCCTATTCCACCGCAACTTCATGGGGGCATGCGACAATGCCATCGGAAAACGTTTGCCATCCTTGGGGGCCTATCTATGCTGTACGAGTTTTGTGCCGAGAACTTTGAGCAGGTGCCGGCGGCCATTGCGGCCGGTGCGGGACGCATTGAGCTGTGCGACAACCTTGCCGTCGGTGGTACCACGCCCTCGGCCGGCGCTATCAGCGCTACGACCAACTATGCCCACGAGCACGATGCACGGGTGATGTGCATGATCCGTCCGCGTGGCGGCGATTTTCACTACAACCAGGACGAGCTGCGCATGATGGAGATGGACTTGGGCCTTGCCGTAAGCGCCGGCGTTGACGGCTTGGTCTTTGGCTGCTGCAAACCCTGCGCTGGCGGATGGGCGCTCGACGAACTTACGCTTGGCGCCCTCGTGATGGCTGCGGGCTGCGCGACCGAGGAGTGCAAGCGCGAGCCTGTCGACATTACCTTCCATATGGCATTTGACCAGCTTTCGCCCGAGGCTCAGCTCGATGCCATCGACACGCTTGTCGAGTGCGGCGTTACGCGCATCCTGACGCACGGTGGTGCGGCCGGCACGCCGATTGAGGACAACCTGGAGCACCTGTCGCGTCTTGTCGAGTATGCGGCCGGCCGTGTGACCATCCTTCCCGGCGGCGGCATTACCACGGCCAACCGAGATGCCGTAGCGGCAGCGCTTGGCGTCTCCGAGCTGCATGGCACCAAGATCGTGCCGTTAGAGGCGTAGTCCACATAGCTCGCACGTTCATCCTAAGATGCTTGGGCGACAAGGCGGGGCGCGAACAACGCG
>USHT01000319.1 GCA_900554455.1 uncultured Collinsella sp. | reverse complement strand
GCAGGCGCTCGCGCTGAATCGCATCGGCCGTAGTCTCTCCCGGCTTGGCAATGGGGTGGCGGCGGCGGTTTTCGCTATAACGACGGATCAGCACCTCGTCAGAGGCCTCGAGAAACACGATGTCACAGCTCATCTCGCGCTCCTCGAGCGCGGCAACGGCATCGAGCAGCTCATCGAACAAACCCTGGCTGCGCAGGTCGCAGGTGACGGCAAGATGCCTGCCCACGCCCGTATTGATGCCGACGAGCTCGGCAAGCTGGGCGATGAGACGTGGAGGCAGGTTATCGATGCAAAAATAGCCCATGTCCTCGAACACGTGCATGGCCTGCGTACGGCCCGATCCGGACATTCCGGTGATGATGACGATATCGGGGATGCGCTCCGAGCGCTCCGCCGCATCCATGGCATCTCCCTTTTGCATGTGCTGCCTCCCGAGAACAAGCGCGGGACCCAGCAACCCGGATCCCGCGCGGTCAATTGCCTATATTGAGTATACCGCCCCGAGCGGATACGAGGCCTGTCTTACGCCTCAAGCGCAGCCTTGAACCAACTTGTAATACTCGTGGGGTGCGTAATGGCAGTGCCTACGACAACTGCCCAGGCGCCCGCATCGATCGCGGCGCGGGCCTCCTCGGGCGTGTGCACGCGGCCCTCGCAGATGATGGGAAGACCGGGGAATTCCTCGGTCGCCTGACGCAGGAGCGGCAGATCAGGGCCATCGGCCATGGTGCAGTCGATGGCAGCGACACCGTGAGAAAGCGTGGTAGATACAAGGTCGAAGCCCATATCAACCGCACGGCGAATGTCCTCGATGGTGGCACAATCCGCCATCAGGAGCACACCCTCCTCGTGCAGCGGGCGGAAGGTATCCTCGACCGACTTGCCGTCGGGACGCGGACGATCGGTGGCGTCGATCGCCACGATATCGGCACCCGCAGCAACGCAGGCGCGAGCGTGACGCAGCGTCGGCGTGATGTAGACGCCCTCGTGCCCATCCTTCCACAGGCCGATAACAGGAACCTCACAGCGACCCTTAATGGCGGCAATGTCGGCAAGGCCCTGGCAGCGAATGGCGGCGGCGCCGCCGAGCTCGCAAGCACGAGACATTTGAGCCATGGTCTCGGGCGTACGAAGTGGCTCGCCCATATACGCCTGAACGCTCACGACGAGCTTGCCCTTCAGGGATTGAATCAAAGGATCGACGGTCATAAGGCTGTAACCTTTCTCAGAACAGCCTCCCGAGGCGTGTTGTCTCGGGAGGCTCCTACAGAAGATACGTTTACTTCAACGAGGCAAGAAGATGCTCAGCGGCACCGATGAGCGGAGCGTCGCCCTCCAGAGAACCGATGAGGATCGGCGTGTCCTGAAGCGGATCGAGCGCCTGGCTGGCATAGCCCTCGTGTACCGAATCCTTCCACGTCTGTGAACGCCAATCGGGACCTTGGTGAATCACGCCACCCGAAAGCACGATGACCTCGGGGTCCAGGATGTTAGCGAGCGAGCCCAAGCTGGCACCCAGCGCAAAGCCGGCGTCATGGATGACCTCGGTCGCCTTTGCGTCGCCCGCGCGGCACAGGTCGTTCACATCGCGACCGACCGAAGGACGGCTGGGGTCGACGCGGCCAAAACGCTCATCGTACATTCGACCAATGGAAGTGCCCGAAGCAACCGACTCCAGATGGCCGGAACGCCCGCAGGCGCAGGGAATGCCGGCGGCAGCCGAGCACTCGATGTGGCCCATATGGCCAGCAGCACCATGGAAGCCCTGCATCACGCGGCCGTTCTCGACATATGCGCCACCGATGCCCGTACCGATGCCAAGACACAAGACGGAGAACTTGCCCTTGCCGACGCCCCAGTGGGCCTCGCCCAGAGCATGAGCCTGCACGTCGCCTACAACGGCAACGGGAAGACCGAGGTCCTCGCGCAGGCGCGGCCCCAACTGAACACCGGACCAGCCGGGCATGATCTCGTTGGCATACGCGATGGCGCCCGTCTTGGGATCGACGACGCCGGCGGCACCGATACCGACG
>USHT01000318.1 GCA_900554455.1 uncultured Collinsella sp. | reverse complement strand
AATCGATATCCTGTACAACAGGATGGGCGTCTTTGGTGCCTTTGTCTTCGCCGCGTTCCTGCAGCCACTTGTCGTTACCGGTACGCATCAGTTCATCCAGGGTATCGAGGCAAACCTCGTTGCCACGACTGGCTTCAACTACATCCAGGCCATCTGGTCGGTTTCCATCATCGCCCAGGGTGGCGGCGCCATCGGCATGTACCTCATTCACAAGAAGCATTCCAAAGAGCGCAACATCTGCATGTCGTCCTTTATCCCGACGCTGGTCGGTATCTCCGAGCCCGCAATCTTTGCTGCAAACATGCGCTACTCGATCATCCCGTTCATCTGCGCTTGCATCGGTGCAGGCTGCGGCGGTGCCTTCGTGAAGCTCTTTGAGGTGCGCGCCATCGGTCAGGGTCTGACCGGCGTGCTTGGCCTGCTCATCGTCACGCCCGAGACGCTCGTGTGGTATGTGGCTGGCAATCTCATCGCCTTCATCGTGCCGATCGTCTTGATCTTTGCCTACAACAAGGCAAAGGGAGTGCCGACCACTGATGAAGAGGGCGCTGGCGCTGGCTTCGATGTCAGCTTCTAGTTGAGCCGTTCAGCGTAATCTGAGGATAAGTCCATTTGAGGAAGGGCGTTCGGCTCGTGTGAGTCGAGCGTCCTTTCCCATAGACGAGAAGGTCAATGGCGATGTTTAATCAAAAAAACAAGGTGATGCGTGCGGACTATGAGCAGTGGCGAGCTGGACAGGATGAGACGGCGGCTCGCATCGCGTCCGACCCCGATAGGCTTTTGTTCCATGTGGAGCCTGAGCTTGGCTGGCTCAACGACCCCAACGGTTTGGTTCAGATTGGTGATACGTATCACATCTATCATCAATACGATCCGTTCGATGCTGCGCATGGCGGTCCAGTGCTTTGGAACCATCTGACGACAAAGGATTTTGTGACGTACGAGAATCACGGCCCCGTGTTGTTCCCCGATTCCGATTTGGATTCGAGTGGAGCGTATTCTGGTTCTGCCTTTGTACGTGATGGCAAGATTCACTACTTCTATACCGGCAACGTTAAGCATTTTGACCGTGATGATTACGACTACGTGTTGACGGGCCGTGAGCAAAACCAGATTCATATGGTTGCCGAGAATCCGGACGAATTGGGCGAGAAGCGCATAGCTGTTGGGCCGGTCGATTACCCCGAGGATATCGGTACGCACGTGCGCGACCCCAAGATCCTGGAGCACGACGGTATCTACTATATGGTTCTTGGTGCTCGTACAAAAGACGACCGCGGTTGCGTGCTTGTCTATACCTCGCGCGATCTTGAGTGCTGGCAATATGCGACGCGCATTGAGTTGGGCGAGAAGTTTGGCTTTATGTGGGAGTGCCCCGATCTGTTTGAGCTCGATGGCGAGCTTATTCTCGTTTGCTGTCCGCAGGGTGTGCCTGCCGATGGTTGGCGTTACCGCAATCCGCATCAGTGCGTGTGGTTCCCCATCGAGGCCGATTGGGAGGCGCCGAGCTTTAAAATCGTCGGGCAGGGCATACCCCCGATGGTCGATGCCGGTTTTGATTTCTATGCTCCGCAGTCCTTTGAGGATGCTGCAGGCCGGCGTTTGATGATCGGATGGTCGGGTTGCCCCGATGCGACGGCAGAAAACCCGACGGTGGCGCGCGGGTGGCAGTGCGCGTTGACGGTGCCGCGAGAGCTGAGCATGCGCGATGGTAAGCTCTGCCAGCAGCCGGCGCACGAGATTGAGAGGATGCGCGGCGACTGCGTTCGCGCGACAGGCGGTGAAACCGTTGAGGAGCCGGGACGCCTGTTTGATCTTGTGGTTTCCTGTGAGGGCGCCAAGATGGTCGAGCTCGAAATCCGCAAGGGTGTCTTTGTACGTTATGCGGACGGGATGCTTACCCTCGACATGGGTGACGAAGGCTATGGGCGCGACCAAAGGTCGATCGAGCTCAGCGAGCTTCGCGACCTGCGCGTGCTTTCGGACACTACGATGGTCGAGATTTTTGCCAACAGCGGCGAGGCGGCACTTACGAG
>USHT01000317.1 GCA_900554455.1 uncultured Collinsella sp. | reverse complement strand
CCTGCGCCTAGTGGGCTTTGGCGGCAAGCCGTGGGTCACGCTCGGCCAGAGCTACGGCGGCTTTTTGACGCTGAGCTACCTGTCGCTCTTCCCCGAAGGCGTGGCGGCGAGCTTTACCTGCGGCGGCATTCCGCACGTGCCGGCGAGCGCCAGCGAGGTCTACGAGCACACCTTCCCGCGCATGGCCGCCAAGACGCAGCAGTATTATGACCGCTACCCCGCTGACGTCGAGCGCGTGGCAGCCCTGGCCGATGCGCTCGAGGCCCAGAAGCCCGTGCTGCCCGACGGCTCGCCGATGACGGTCGAGCGCCTACAGCTCATGGGCAGCGACTTTGGCATGAAGCCGAGCTTTGAGCGCATGCATTGGATTATCGATCACGCTTTTGTTGACGGCGACGGCACGCTGACCTGCGGCACCTCGGTATCTGACAGCTTTTTGATGCGCGCCTTC
The DNA here is from genome assembly GCA_900554455.1 of uncultured Collinsella sp. Taxonomy (GTDB): domain Bacteria; phylum Actinomycetota; class Coriobacteriia; order Coriobacteriales; family Coriobacteriaceae; genus Collinsella. Next base: position 1,599 of record USHT01000317.1, on the reverse strand, counting down.
GAGCGCACCAACACGCGCACGAATCCGCTGTACTGGACACTGCAGGAGTTCATCTACGCCAACGGCGATACCATGCCCATTCGCTGGGCCGCGGCTGAAGAGAAGGCTCACCGCGCCGAGTTCGACACCCTCGCGCGCCCGCTCATGTTTACCGGCGAGGCCATGTTCCCGTGGATGTTTGAGCAGATGCCCGAGCTTATGCCCTTTAAGCCCGCCATGGGCCTGCTGATGGAAGACACCAGCTGGGACAAGATTTACGACCCGCAGCGCCTGGCGTGCAACGAGGTGCCCCTGCAGGCCGCGGTGTATTTCGACGACATGTACGTCGATTCGGGCCTGCAGCTCGATACGCTCAGCCGCGTGGGCAACTCGCATGCCTGGGTGACCAACGAGTTCGAGCACGACGGCCTGCACGGCAGCGTGGTGTTCAAGCACCTCTTCGACGAAGCCCTCAACCGCGGAGGCCTGCGCCGGATCTTCTAGCAAAGGAGTGTCCCCACCTGCCGGCACAAAAGGAACGTCCCCAAGTGCCAGGTTAATGAAGTCATTGCAGAAAGAGGACGAAAAGCGAAAACGCCCCTAAGCGAGTGGCTGTAAATCGTAGGTCGAACAAAAGAAGCGAGCGCCGCCCAGAGCGAACAAGTTGGCATGAAAAAGGTGAGGCATAGACCTGATGGTCATGCCTCACCTTTTGAATGACAAATTGTCGCTCTGGGCGGCGCGCAGCGTCGACCCGTTAGGCGAAGACGATCAAATTATCTCGGTGTATCGCCGGCTTCTCGGCCAGGTCTGCCAGCAGGCGGTTGCTGGCGATCTGGTCCTGGCGGCGACCGGCAGCAAGTTCCAGCACGTCCGAATCGGCCTCGGCGATACCGCGGGCGACAACCATACCGCTCGGGTCGCACACGTCGAGCACATCGCCCTCGGCAAACTGGCCATCGACCTCGCGAATACCCACCGCAAGCAAGGAAGAGCCACGGCTGACCAGCGCCTTCGCAGCACCATCATCGACCGTCACCGAGCCATGCGCCTTGTCGCCCAGTGCGATCCACAGCTTGCGGGGTGCGATGTCCAGACGCTCCGCCGGCGGATCGAACAGCGTGCCCACGCTCTCGCCGCGGGCGAGGCGCACGAGCGCATCGGGCTCCTCGCCCGAGCAAATCACGCTCTGAATGCCCGCCGTCATCAGGATGCGGCTCGCGCGAATCTTGGTAATCATGCCGCCCGTGCCCACCGATGTGGAAGAATCGCCCGCCGAGGCGATAATCTTGGCATCGATCTTATGCACGACAGGAACAAACTCGGCCGTGGGGTCCTCATGCGGATTGGCAGTATAGAGGCCATCGATGTCCGAGAGCGTCACGCACAGATCGGCAGAAACCAGGCAGCTCACAAGCGCCGCCAGTGTGTCGTTGTCGCCAAACTTGATCTCGTCGACGGTAACGGTGTCGTTCTCGTTGACGACCGGCGCCACGCCCAGCTCCACGAGGCGCAGCAGGGCGTCGCGCGCGTGCAGGTAAGACGTGCGGCGGGCCGTATCGTGGCGCGTGAGCAGCACGAGCGAGGTGAGCAGGTCGCGCGCATGGAACTCCTCGTCGT
>USHT01000316.1 GCA_900554455.1 uncultured Collinsella sp. | reverse complement strand
GATTATCGTCAACGCCTACTACGTCCTCATGACGCGCGGCATGCTAGGAACGTATCTCTATGTGTGCGACCCCGCGCTCAAAGAGCACCTTTCACGGTATATCCCGGTGGTATAGACCTAGCGACCGCGCTCCCCCATGTAACCATCCTGTAAATCATAGCGGCGCAGTAGAGTTTTACCGTGATGTGGTCGCGCCTGGCGCTCCACTGTGCTAAAGTATCCCGAACGTTCAAACGACTACGAGGGGGAACTAGAAGATGGCACGTGTGCACAACTTCTCAGCTGGCCCGGCTGCACTGCCCACAAGCGTGCTCGCCGAGATCGCCGACGAGATGATGGACTACCGCGGTTGCGGCATGTCCGTGCTCGAGATGAGCCATCGATCTAGCATGTACCAGCAGATCATCGACGACGCCGAGGCAACCCTGCGTCGCCTGCTGAGCATCCCCGACAACTACCGCGTCCTGTTTTTGCAGGGCGGCGCCACGCTGCAGTTTGCGGGCATCCCCATGAACCTCATGCGCCGCGGCCGCGCCGGCTACGTCGTGACCGGCAACTTTGCCAACAAGGCATACAAAGAAGCCGCCAAGTACGGTGAGGCTGTGCTGCTCGCGAGCTCCGAGGACACCAACTTCGACCGCATCCCCGACATGGCCGACATCAACGCGCGCATTGCCGCCGAGGCCGCAGGCGAAGGGCTCGACTACGTCTACATCTGCCAGAACAACACCATCTTTGGCACCATGTACCACGAGCTGCCCGATTGCGGCGATGTACCGCTGGTCGCCGATGTCTCGAGCTGCTTCCTATCGCAGCCGCTCGACGTTGAGCGCTACGGGCTCATTTACGCCGGCGCGCAGAAAAACGCCGGCGCCGCGGGCGTCATCGTGCGCGACGACCTCATCGCCGACGGCCCCGCCTTTGCGCAGACGCCGCAGTACATGGACCTTAAGACCCAGGCCGCCAAGGGCTCCATGCTCAACACGCCCAACACCTTTGGCATCTACGTGTGCGGCAAGGTATTCCGCTGGGTCGAGGAGACCGGTGGACTTGCCGCCATGGCCGAGCGCAACTGGGCCAAGGCCAATCTGCTCTATGACCTGCTCGAGCAAAGTGAGCTGTTCCATGGCACCACGCAGGCCGACAGCCGCTCTATCGCCAACGTCACCTTCCGCACCGGCGACGCCGAGCTCGACGCGGCCTTTGTCGCAGGCGCGGCAGAGCACCAGATTCAAAATGTCAAGGGCCATCGCCTCGTCGGCGGCATGCGCGCCAGCGTCTACAACGCCGTAACCATGGAGGACGTGCAGGCACTGGCCACGTACATGAAGGACTTCGAAGCGCAGCACGGTTTGAGCCAGCGATCTAACTAGCCCGCAGCACGCGGGCCGATCAGCCACTTCAAACCACTTGTTTTAAACAAACCCGCTAAGGAGTTTTTCCATGCGTAAGATTAAGACCATCGACGATATCACCAAGGACGGCAAAGTCGAGTTTGGCGAGGGCTACGAATTTGTGAGCACCGCCGAAGAGGCCGACGCCATTCTGATGCGCTCAACCGACCTGCACGGCTACGAGCTGCCCGAGGGAATCCGCGCCATCGCCCGCTGCGGCGCCGGCGTCAACAACATCCCCGTCGAAGAGTACGCCAAGAAGGGCGTCGTCGTCTTTAACTCCCCCGGCGCCAATAGCAATGCCGTCAAGGAGCTCGTCCTAGGCATGCTGGTGCTCTCGAGCCGCGGCGTGGTGCAATCGATGAACTGGGTGCGCGACAACGCCGACGACCCCGAGATTCAGGTCGATGCCGAGAAGGCCAAGAAGGCCTTTGTGGGCCGCGAGCTCAAGGGCAAGCGCATCGGCGTCATCGGCCTGGGCAACGTGGGCTCCAAGGTCGCCAACGCCTGCGTCGACCTGGGCATGGACGTTTACGGCTACGACCCGTTCATTTCCGTCGAGCACGCGTGGGTGCTGAGCCGCGAGGTGCAGCGTGTGGGCACGCTCGAGGATCTCTGCCGCGGCTGCGACTACCTCACCGTACACGTGCCCAGCAAGG
>USHT01000315.1 GCA_900554455.1 uncultured Collinsella sp. | reverse complement strand
TGCCCGGCGCACACCGAGGCGGGCACCTCAACGCGATGCGCTATCTCCTCCTCGTCGGCGAGCGCGCCGGCGTGCACGCGCCCGAGCGTGAGCAGCGGCACGGTGGCGCTGCTGGCCACCACGGGCATGGCACCGGCGGGCATATAGGAGCTGCCCTTGGGCTTTTTGGTCACGGGGTCAATCTGATCCATTCCGCCGTCTTCTATAAGGTGTGACTTACTAATCTGATAGCAGGCCGCCATGCGCTCAATAGCTCCCATACGGGGTTCGGAGCGGCCATTTTCCCACTGCGAAACGGCGTTACCTGTCACACCTGCAATCTCACCCAGTTCATCCTGGGTAACGTCGAAAATCTGCCGTAACTTCTTTATGTTGTCGGATATCGGCATCTTAACTCCTTCCAGGACTTAAATTTATTTTCAATTTTACCAAAATTAATCTTGACCGTGTTCTGAAGATTAATTACAGTTATGGACAGAAAGGAGGGAGTATGAAGTCACTCAAGCAGGCGCGCATGAGCAAGGGCGTAACCAAGAAGGCAATGGCTGAACATCTGGGCATTTCAGGACCTACATACGATGTTTATGAAGACCACCCCGACCGTATGCGCATCGAGACGGCTAAAAAGGCCGCCGACTTCTTGGGCTACAAACCCGAAGAAATTTTTTTCGCTTCAAACTGTAATTAGATTTACCTATCAGAAAAGGAGACACACCATGACCACCAAGAGCCACCAGCCCGAGTTCGTCGCCGAGATCATCGGCAAAACGCTCGACCACCTCATCGACGACCGCAAGCGCGTGGCCGTCAACTTCGAGCTGGCCGAGAACGGCTGCATGGAGGAGACGCACGACAGCCTCAAGCGCCGCATCGAGGCCATGTGGGGCTTCCAGACGAGCGGCATCGAGCTTCTGGAGGCGAGCACGACCTGGTTCGAGCTCGGCGGCATGCAGTTCAACGTCTACAGCTCCGTGCAGTTCAGCGTGAACGGCAAGGGCTGGAGCACCGACTTCAAGACCATCGCGCGCGACACCGCGTACGACGAGAAGGAGTAGGCCATGCTGAACGAGGTGACCGTACGGGGGGGGGTTCACCGCCCTCAACGTGAAGAGCGGCAAGTGCGTGCTGCAGTTTGAGCTGGACCCGAAGTTCCGCGACTTCATCCCCAAGCTGGTGGAGTTCACGGGGCAGATGCTCAACATCCACGTGTACGACGACCAGGAGGTGATGTTCGTGGATAGGGACACCGGTGAGGTCGCCTACGAGGACGCCCCGCTGCTTCTGCCGGGCGTCGCGGGCGAATGACCCCGATACAGCGCGCCATGTGCGACGAGTGCGCCGCCATGATGCGCGAGTTCTACAAGGACCCAGAGAACGAGAGGAAGTTCCAGGAATGGAAAAGATCAAGGGAAAGAGGGTGCGCGTCGCAGCCGGCAAGCGAAAGACGCGCACCGCAACGGTTCACTTCCGAACCGAGACCAGTGTAACACCCGAGCAGCGCCGCGAGAGGCTGCAGGCCGTTTTCGCCGCCCTGTTCGTCTGTGCGTGCATCGCCGCCACATGGGCGCTGGAGGCAACAGCATGGCCGAGGTAGACGCCAAGGCCCAGGCCCTCGTGGCCAAGGCGTGCGGCTGGGTTGCCTCGAACCCCGATACATGGGCGAAGCTGCGCCGCATCTGCTACCGCCTGATGCTGGAGGGCCACGTCATCCAGCGCGACAACGTGTACACCCTGGCGTGCCAGAACGGCATGACCGTGAGCGAGGCCAGCGAGTTCAAGCGCGACCACAACCTGTGGAGCGTGCTGTCCCGCTACATGGTGCTGCAGCGCCCCTCCATGCTGGCCGCCGTGAGCTTCCGCCGCACGCCGGTGGACTCCGTGGACCTGGTGGGCACGTGGGAGGCCATCGTGGGCCCAGCCGTTTTCGCCGCCTCCACGCTAACCGAGGCGCAGGGCATCTACGACAGGGGCGCGCAATGAGGTGCACCGTCACGGTCGAGGGCCGAATGCCGAGCCTGAACGACTACATCAGCGCCGAGCGCGCCAACCGCTACAA
>USHT01000314.1 GCA_900554455.1 uncultured Collinsella sp. | reverse complement strand
CTCTTCTAGACGACGCTGTTTGAACAGGTCGATGACCTGCGGAATAGGCGTCTGAACTGGGCAGCCCTTAAGCTGACAGAACGCCCTTTTACAACCCAGGCAACGATTCGCCTCTTCGACAATGTGGATAGCCACGCAACTCCCCTTTTTAATGCAATCCAATGGGGCGACGATAAAGACCCTTCACCGCCGCCCCCATACAGGTAATCTCAATCTGCCGACACGACAAAAGCCAATGCTATAACTCGCGATGCGAAGCCCCGCAGCAAGCGGACATGTGCTCGAGTGTCGCCAGGCAGTCAGCCCCCGTCGCCGGCACACTGTTCTCGACCACGCAGGGAATCCCAGGGCAGGCGGCAGCCGCCCAGGCCACCACGGGCTCAAAGTCGTATCGTCCCGTCTCGCCCACGCCATGGCACACCAGGCGCGAACCCGTACCGTCGCACCAACCGGCTTCGTCCTCGTTGTCGACGACCTCATAATCCTTGGCGTGCAGCACGCGGATCTTGCTGCCGCATAAGTAGAGCATGCGCGCGGTAATTTCCTGCGCTTCGTCAACGACGCTGGGGTGCAGCAGCGACACTGGGTCATAGATCACGCCGAGCGACGGGCTCGAGACGCGCTCCAGCACTTCACGGCAGCGATCTGGCGTGTTAACGGTCTCGTTCCAACCAGGCTCGATCAAAATTTGCCCACCCACGGCCTCGGCCCGATCGCAGATGTGTGCAAGCCCGTCTGCAAACGCATCGAGTGCCTCATCGGTCATGCGGTCGTCAGCAACGCGGTTCTGCGCATTGGGGCGACCGGTCTCGGTACCCACCGGGCAGCCGCCGAGCATCTTGGCAAAGTTCAGGCACGCCTCGTACTCGGCAAAGTTATCCATGAGCTGTTGGCGATCGGGCGTCGCCAAATTCTTATAGCAGCCGAGCACGGCGACCGAAACGCCCGACTCATCGAGCACGGCACGCAAATGGTCGGCAAGCTCGCTGGTCAGGCCGCCTCGATCGATCCCCATCGATGCGTAGAGCACCTTGCTCGGCAGCTGAATGCACGAAAAGCCCAGCTCTCCCGCCATGCGAATGCGTTCCTCGACGGTCCCCTGCGGAAGGTCGTGCAAACGTACACCCGGAGTAATAGCCCCCACGTTATTCACATCCCTTATGAGCGTTGATGCCCGGGGTGTATCCGCCAAACGGGTCCTCGATGGAGCACACGCCCGAGGGGGCGAGCGGATCGCGCTTACCGGCCAGCTTGTCGTGATGCATGGTCTCGATATAGGCAAGCACCAGCGGCGCCACACCTTTTGCATCATTTTTGACCACGGGCTCGCTCATGTAGTAATCAAACGTGCCCTCGCGGTGCGCGGTGTTGCCCAGGCCCGCAACCAGGCAGATGTTGTCGAGCGCCAGCTGCCCGTCATACTCGGACAGGCAGGTCTCGCAGATGCCGTCGAAGGCGCGACGGCCGTACTGGTAGTAACGCTCGCCCAGCACGCCCAGACGCACGCCCTTCATGATGGCGTTGGCAAAGATGGCGCTGCCCGACTCCTCCAGGTAGTTGGGGGCGATATTGGGCAGGTTGATGACCTGATGCCACATGCCGGTCTTCTCGTCCTGATACGGCAGCATGGCGTCGATCAGGTCGTGGAACATCTTGCGAATCTCGTCCTTCTCGGCTGACATCGAAGGCGGCATGAGCTCCCAGGTATCGATGAGTGCCATGGCAAACCAGCCCTCGGCGCGCAGCCAGAAGTTAGCCGAAAGGCCGGTGACCGGGTCGCACCAGAACTGTTTGCGGCTCGCGTCGTAAGCGTGATAGTACAGACCGTTGAGGGGGTTGCGCATCAGGTCATGCACGACCTGGAACATATGGAAGCTGTCCGAGCAGGCACGACGGTTGTGGAAGCTCAGCTCGTACTGCATGTAGAACGGCTGGGCCATATACATGCCATCGAGCCAGATCTGGTTGGGATAGACGGCCTTGTGCCAAAACACGCCTTCTTTGGTGCGCGGCTGGGTCTCGAGCTGGCGGTAGATGGTGTCCATGGCGGCACGGTACTT
>USHT01000313.1 GCA_900554455.1 uncultured Collinsella sp. | reverse complement strand
GCCGCGCGGCAAGGAGATATATTGCCAGACCGGAGGGGCGCCGGGGGCGGGAATCTGGGCGTACACATTTCCTACACATATAAGTAGTCTCGGGTGGCTGGTTAAAAACAGGAGGGGACCTCGCATCCGAGATCCCCTCTTTCGCCCATCTATAGCAATAGACTCTTAAATACCTTATGCCAGCAGCTTGCGACCGGACTCCTCGATCGCGTCAAGTGCTGCATCTGCCTCGGCGGCATCCGCGCCCTTAGCGAAGATGTACAGCTTAATCTTGGGCTCGGTGCCGGAAGGACGAACAATACCCTTGTTGCCACCCTCAAGATCGAACTCAATAACATTAGCCTTCGGCAGGCCGTTCACGCAGGTGTTGTAATCAACGACGGCCTCAATCTTGGAACCGGCGAGCTCCGCGGGCGGGTTCTCGCGCAGACCAGCCATGATGCCGGCCATCTTTGCCGCACCCTCAGCACCCGGATAGCTCAGCGAAATCGTCTTGTTGTGATAGTAGCCATACTTCTCGTACAGCTCGTGCATCGCGTCGGCAAGGTTCTTTCCCTGGAGCTTGTAATACTGCGCCATCTGGCAAATCAAAAGCGAAGTGCTCACGGCGTCCTTGTCGCGCACGTGGTCGCCGGCCAGATAGCCGTAGCTCTCCTCAAAACCGAAGATAAAGCGATCGACCTCGCCAGCATCGGAAAGAGAAGTAATGATGTCGCCGATGTACTTGAAGCCCGTCAGGCAGCGACGGAGCTCAAACCCATACTCCTCGGCTAGAGCATCGACCATAGCGGAAGAAACAATGGTAGTAACCGCGACCTTCTTGGTGAGATCCTCACCGCGGGCAGCACGGGTCTTGCAGATATAATCGAGCAGCAGAACGCCCATCTCATTGCCGGTCAGCAGCAGATAGTCATCGCTATTCTTAACGGCAACGCCAACGCGATCGGCGTCAGGATCGGTTGCAAGCAGCAGATCAGGGTGAACCTGCTCGCACAGGTCAATGCCCTTCTGCATGGCCTGGCGAATCTCGGGGTTAGGATACGGGCAGGTCGGGAAATCGCCGTTAGGCTCCTTCTGCTCGGGAACAACCGTGACATCGGTGATGCCAGCGCGCTCGAGCACCGTCGTAACAGGAATGAGGCCAGTGCCGTTGAGCGGAGTGTAGACGAGCTTAAGCGGAGCGCCAGCGATCTCCTCGGCAGAAAGGTTGGTCACGCCGCGGGCGAGAACGGCGTCATAATAACGCTCGAGGCACGAGTCATCGATCCATTTGACCAGACCCTGCTCAAGAGCCTCATCGAAGTCCATGGACTTCACGCCGGTGAACGTATCGGTCTCGGCGATAGCCTTAGAAATTGCATCGGCGGCCTCGCTGGTGATCTGGCAGCCGTCGGGACCATAGGCCTTATAGCCGTTATAAGGCGCCGGATTATGACTAGCGGTCATGCAAATGCCACCGGAGCACTTAAGGTCGCGGACGGCCCAGGAGAGCGTCGGCACAGGAGAAATCTTGGGATACACGAGGGCAGTCACGCCGTTTGCTGCAAGAATGGCAGCCGTCGTCTTAACGAACAGTTCACCCTTATTGCGGCTATCGCGAGCGATGGCAACCGTCGGATGCTCGAAGGTCGCATTGAGATAGTCAGCAAAACCCTGCGTCGCGCGACCAACCGTATAGATATTCATACGGTTAGTGCCTGCACCGATAGTGCCACGTAGACCGGCGGTACCGAAGGCGAGATCCTGGAAGAAAGCGTCGGTGATGGCGTCCTCATCACCCTGCTCCTTCATCGTGTTAAGCTCAGCGAGGAGCTCCTCGTCCTTGACATTGGCAATCCAAGTATCAAGCAGCTCATGAACATCTGCCATGTGAGTCCTTCCGTCACAATCAATAAAACGACCCGTGTAAAACAGGACAAGCGCAGCAGTGCGCTAAAGCAAATATTAGTCCATTGAGAACAAAGAACCGACCAAAGAACGGTGAACGTCTATATTCAGCGGTGGATGATTAAATTGATTTAATTGCATAAGGAATGTTGCACGTAAACGCAAAAAGGGGGAGGCC
>USHT01000312.1 GCA_900554455.1 uncultured Collinsella sp. | reverse complement strand
ATTGCCGTCCTTTCGGGTCTGCGCGAGGCACAGGGCACCTACTACAAGGTCGTCGACTCGGATGACTGGCTCGATGCTGCGGCTCTTTCGACTATGCTGTCGATTCTGCGTGGCTTTGAAGAGCGTGACCAGCGCGTTGACCTGTTTATCTCGAACTACGTGTACGAGAAGGTTTACGAGGGCACGCATACCGCTATTGGCTACAAATTTGCCCTGCCGCGCAAAAAGATCTTTTCCTGGGATCAGATCGGTCATTTCCGCCTGGACCAGAACCTACTCATGCACAGCCTGTGCTATCGCACGGATGTGCTGCGCGAGTCCAACCTTCCCATGCCGCCGCACACGTTCTATGTGGACAACATCTACGCCTACGTGCCGCTGCCGCGTTGCAAGACCATGTACTACGCCGACATCGACCTCTATCGCTACTTTATCGGTCGCGAGGGCCAGAGTGTCAACGAGGCCACGATGGTCAAGCGTCTGGACCAGCAGTTCCGTGTGACGCGCATCATGATGGAGTCGTACCACCTGTACAGCGATGTTGAGTCGTCGCGTCTGCGCTCGTACATGATGGGCTATTTCACCATGATGATGGCGATCTGCTCGGTGCTCACCAAGCTTTCCGAGGAAGATTGCGCCGACGAGCGCCTAAAGACGCTGTGGAATGATTTGAAGGCCTACGACGAGCGAATGTATCGTCGTGCCCGCTACGGCGTGGTCGGGTTCTTCACCAATCTGCGCGGACGGGCCGGAGACAAAACCACACTCGGCCTATACCGTCTTGCCTCAAAGATCTTCAAATTCAACTAGCTGCCGAGTAATCGCTGCTGATAGGTTGACTGGGCCCCTTGGCCTTTAGTTTGCTACTGCGAACAGTCCTGCTCGCACGGAAAGCACATTAAGTGCTTTCCGGCTCGTGCGGAACTTGTATCAAACTAAAGGCCAAGGGGCCTCTGCTATAAGAATCGATTGTCAGGCTGCCTGAATTTGAAGATCTTCGACGCGCGGTACACAGGGGCCTGGGCTGAAAAGAATCTGGTTGGTAGGTTGCCCGGTGGGGCTTGGTTATGTTTGTCGCGAGTTCCGCACGAGCCGAAGAGCACTTAATGTGCTCTTCGTGCGAGCCAGGACTGTAGAGCAGCAAACATAACCAAGCCCCACCGGGCAACCGGTCAGGTTAGGCTACTTCGCGGCGCCGGGGATGCCGTGGGAGGTTTTGGCGGTTTTGGCTCCGTTTACGATGGCGGTCTCCAAGGCCCTTACGGCGAGCATGCCCAGCAGGTCTAGGGGAACGGCGGCGCTTGCCTGGGCGCCCAGTTTGCCGCTGGCGAGGGTGTAGATGGTGTCGCCGTCGTTGGTGGTGTGCGTGGGGCGGATGGCGTGCGCATAGGCGTCTGCTGCCATCTGGGAGACCTTGGTAGCCTGCGCTTTAGTGAGCTCCACGTTGGTGACGATGCAGCTGATGGTGGTGTTGGTGCGGTCGAGCGGCATCTGCATGGAGCCGGCGGCGGCAAAGGCGGCGAGTTCCATGTCGACGATTTGGTCACTATCGGCTGCGGCGCGCATGCCGGCGACCCACTCGCCGGTGAAGGGGTCGACAACGTTGCCGCAGGCGTTGACCGAAACCACCGCGCCTACCTTAACGGGACCGAGCGCCACGGCGGCAGCGCCAAGGCCGGCCTTCATGCAGGTGGCGGGGCCCATGAGCTTTCCGACGGTGGCACCCGTGCCGGCGCCCACGTTGCCCTGTTCGAGCTTGGTGGGGGTGTTGTCGAGTGCTTCGCGCACCGCGGCGATGCCGGCCTCAATGTCGGGGCGAACGGTGGGGTTACCAAAGGCGAGGTCGAAGATACAGCTGGAGCACACGATAGGCACCTGCGTGGGGCCGACGGGAAGGCCGATGCCGCGGCTCTCAAGCTCGCGAGCGACGCCGCTTGCAGCCTCGAGGCCAAAGGCCGATCCACCCGAAAGGCAGACGGCGTGGACCTTGTCGACGGTGTTCTCGGGTCGCAGCAGGTCGGTTTCGCGCGATGCTGGAGCACCGCCGCGAACGTCAACGCCGCCGGT
>USHT01000311.1 GCA_900554455.1 uncultured Collinsella sp. | reverse complement strand
AGGTGCCGTCATTCCAGGTCACCGTTTACAAGCACCGCGAAGTTCGACCCGAGTGGTACCAGCGCGGTATGGTCTACCAGATCTTCCCCGATCGCTATGCCCGCGACGAGCACTGGCGCGAGCGCACGCTGGCCGAGGTCGAAAAACCGCGTAAGGGCATTCAGCGCCGCATGGTCGAGGACTGGAACGAGCCGCCTGTGTACGAGCGCGCCGAGGACGGCTCCATCAAGACCTGGGACTTTTACGGCGGATCGCTCAAGGGTATCCAGGAAGACTTGCCTCGCATCGCCGAGCTGGGCTTTACGGCTATCTACCTCAACCCTATTTTTGAAGCCGCGAGCAACCACCGCTACGACACCGCCGATTACACCAAGATCGATCCGATTCTGGGCACCGAGCAGGACTTTACTGAACTGTGCGAGGCGGCCGAGAAGCTGGGCATTTCCATCATTCTGGACGGCGTGTTCAACCACACGGGCGACGATTCGATCTACTTCAACCGCTATGGCAACTACCCCGGCATGGGCGCATGGCAGAGCGAGGATTCGCCGTGGCGCGATGCGTTTACCTTCCACGAGGACGGTTCGTACGACTGCTGGTGGGGCGTGGGCAATATGCCCGCCATCAATGAGAGCTCCGAACTGGTACGCGAGCGGCTCCTGGGCAAGGACGGCGTGATCCGCAAATGGCTGCGCGCCGGTGCCCATGGTTGGCGCCTGGACGTCGCTGACGAGCTTTCCGACGACTTCCTGGCCGAGATCAAGAAGGCCGTAGTTGCCGAAAAGCCTGACGCACTGTTGCTCGGCGAAGTCTGGGAAGACGCCTCCAACAAGATTAGCTACGGCCATCTGCGCCGCTACCTGCAGGGCTCCGAACTGGACTCTGCCATGGATTACCCCTTCCGCGACATGGTCATCGGCTTTTTGATGGGCTACAAAAACGCCTACCAAGCTGCCGAGGATATCGAGACCCTGCGCGAGAACTACCCGCGCGAGGCATTATCCTGCGCGCTCAATCTGCTGTCGAGCCACGACCGCCCGCGCATTATCTCGGTGCTCGGCGGTGGCCCCGACGAATCGCAGCTGCCCGAGAGCGAGCGCAGCAAATGGCGCCTGGACGAGAACTCCATGGGCCTGGCCAAGAGCCGCTTTTGGCTGGCGACGCTCATGCAGATGACGTTCCCGGGCGTGCCTTCGATTTACTATGGCGACGAGTACGGCCTTGAGGGCCTGACCGATCCGGGCAATCGCCGCACGCTGCCTTTGAAGGAAGACCTGCACGACTTCGATACGCTGGCTATCGTCAAGAACGCATCTGCCGTGCGTCGAGCGCTGCCCTTTATGGTTGACGGCGAAATCAAGGCCTTCGCGCTCAACGACGAGGTACTGGCCTATACGCGCACCGGTAAAGACGGTGAGGCCGCAACGGTTATCATCAACCGCAGCCTGCGCAATTCGCACTGCGTGACGATCCCGGCGCTCGGCGAATGTGCGAGCGACGTGATCAGCGGCCACGAGTGCGAAATCCACAACGGTACCGTCACACTCGATCTGTATCCGCTGGGGTCGTCGATCATCTATCACCACGCCGAGCAGCGTCTGCAAGAGCCGCTCGATCACGGCGCGGGCGTCGTGTGCCACATCACCTCGGTACCGACCGACGATGGCAAGCCGGGTACGATCGGAGCACCCACGCGTCGTTTTATCGACCATCTGGCCGCCATGGGCATGCGCTACTGGCAGGTCCTGCCCGTCAACCCGACGGACTTCTTCCGCTCCCCTTACGCTGGGCCTTCGGCCTTTGCGGGCAATATTGATCTGCTGCCCGAAAGCCAGGAGGAGCTGGCGGCCGACTTTGAGATTTGGAAGGCCCGCGGAGGCGAGGATGCCGATCCGCTGTACACCGCGTTTAAGCATCGCAATGCCGATTGGCTCGAGAAGTACTGTGTCTATATGGCCGTTAAGAAGTACTTTGAGGGCGAGTCGCGCCACGATTGGCCGGCAGATGTCGCGCGCTACAACGAGCATCTGATCGACGACAAGCGCTTCCACAACGAGGCCGAGCTTCAGGCG
>USHT01000310.1 GCA_900554455.1 uncultured Collinsella sp. | reverse complement strand
GAGCTGCAGCTGATGGTGCGCTCGAACATGCCAGGCAGCGTGGCCATATAGACGTGCTCATGGGGTGCGTAGACGATGTGCTCGTATACCTCGTCGGTGATGCAATAGGCGTCGTACTTTTTGCAGAGGTCGGCGATAAAGGTGAGCTCCTCGCGCGTAAAGACCTTGCCGCAGGGGTTGGAAGGGTTGCACAGGACGATGGCCTTTGGGTCGTTGTCGCGGAAGGCCGCCTCGAGGACCTCACGGTCGAAGTCAAAGGTGGGCGGGTTGAGCGGCACATAGATGGGCTCGGCTCCCGAGAGAATGGTGTCAGCGCCGTAGTTCTCGTAGAACGGCGAGAAGATGACGACCTTGTCGCCGGGGTTCGTGACCGTCATCATGGCGGCCATCATGGCCTCGGTGGAGCCGCAAGTGACTACGATATTCTCGTTGGGGTTCACCGGCATGCCCATAAAGTGCTCCTGTTTGGCGGCGAGCGCCTCGCGCATGGCCTGGGAGCCCCAGGTGATGGAGTACTGGTGGTAAAGCGGCTTGGGGTCGGTGGCGATGGTGCCCAGACTATTGAGCAGCTGCGCCGGGGGATCGAAGTCGGGGAAGCCCTGCGACAGGTTGACGGCGCCATACTTATTGGAGATGCGCGTCATGCGGCGGATGACGGAATCGGTAAACGTTGCCGTACGGTTGGAGAGTTCTTTCATGCCGGTCCTTTCGAGCATTTGCAGTGGGGCAAGTTTACTCCTATGAAACCGGTGGGATTTGCTCGAAATGGATCCGAAAAACTCTTTTCAAAATTCTTGAAAATTGGGGCTTGCATCGCGTGGCGTTCCTTGCAATAATAGTCGAGCGCGAAGCGCACAGGACACGGTGGGTGTAGCTCAGTTGGCTAGAGCGACGGGTTGTGGTCCCGTAGGTCGAGGGTTCGAGTCCCTTTACCCACCCCAGTTCTTGCTTCGTGTTGATATCGGGTCGTTAGCTCAGTTGGTAGAGCAGGGGACTCTTAATCCCAAGGTCCAGGGTTCGACCCCCTGACGGCCCACCAAAGAACATGCAGGTCAGCGCTTTGGCGCTGACCTTTTTTGTTTTCCAAGAAGTCAAATCATAACCGTTCGTTACCGTTCGCGTTTTACGCCCCCTGCCGTTTATGCGCGGCAGGGGGCGTTTTATGCATTTAGCAGGTTATGGACCTAGGGAACGCCATTTTAGAGCGTCTCGGCATCTAGGCCGGTGCCATTAAAACCGTCGTCCGCGCCGCCGCCCTCGACGATCTGCAGGGCGCGTCCGACCTGTCTGGCGGCCTTCTCGCGCTCCGCCAGACCCGGTTTGATGTAATGGCGGTAATCTGTCCCCAGGTCCGTATGGCCGTGCAGATCCATGATGCTCAGCGGGTCGATGTCGCTTGCCGCCATAATGGTCTCGGAGGTATGCCGCAGGGCCTTGGGAGGGATATACCGCAGGTCATGGCGTACGCACATGCGCCGCCACGCGCGCACGAGGTTGTCGCCGCGCATGTTCACGATGCGCTGCCCGCTCCACTCCAGCACCTGCTCCGTAACCGAAGTGCCGCCCTCGACGGTTATGCTCGGGCGCAGCTCGTCCATGATCTGGTGCAGGCGCTCGCGCCCGGCCAATAAAACCGGCACGGTGCGCACGGAATGGGCGTTCTTGGTCTCCTTCACGCCGTCCTCGTCCGTGTACGCTCGGCAGACCTCGATGTACTCCGAGACGGTCGGCTGGCCCGTGGCGAAGTCGTAGGTCGTGGTGACCTTGAGGTCGCACGGGCGCACGGCCAGCGCCTCCTCCTTGTGCAGGCCGCTCAGGCCCAGGATGAGGTAGGCGTTCATGACCAGATCGGCGCGGTCGTCGCTGGCGGCGAGCTTGCGCAGCGCCTGCGACATAAGGCGGGCGTGGAGGCCGACAAAGCTGTCGCCCATCTCGCCCTCGATCTCCGCGCGCGGCACGAGCGCGGCGACGGAGTCCACCACGATCACGTCGATCGCGCCGGAGCGCACGAGCGCTTCGGTGATCTCGAGCGCCTGCTCGCCGGTATCCGGCTGGGAGACGAGCATATCCTCCACAT
>USHT01000309.1 GCA_900554455.1 uncultured Collinsella sp. | reverse complement strand
CCCGCCGATGAGACGCTTGAGCTCGGCGATATTATCCTGGCCCCGCAGGTTATTGCCCGCCAGGCCCCCGGCTTTGGCAACAGTCCCGCCGATGAGTGCCGACTGATGCTCGTGCACGGAATGCTGCACCTGCTGGGTTACGACCACATCGAGGACGATGAGGCCGAGGTCATGGAGGCACGCGAGGATGCCATTCTACGCGACTTGGCGCTTGAGCGCGGCGAGGACCCCAAACTCGTCCACGTCGGCCCCATAACCAATCATTCCCACGACTAGGAGCCGTCTATGATTCCCGGATCGAACAAGGACCATCCGTCCTTTTTAAAGTCGTTCTCATACGCGATGGAGGGCTTCGTCACTGCCGTCAAGACCGAGCGCAACATTAAGGTCATGCTCGTGGCAGGCGTGTGCACCGTCATTGCCGGCTGCATCGTGGGGCTCGATATTGCCGAGTGGGCTACGGTCATCATTTGCTGCGGCCTGGTGATTCACGGCGAGCTGTGCAATACCGCCATGGAGGCGATTGTGGACCTGGCGACCCAGGAGCTGCATCCGCTGGCCAAGCGCGCGAAGGATATCGCCGCTGCCTCTGTATACGTTCTTTCCATTACCGCCGCGATCGTGGGCTTGCTTGTCTTTGCTCACGCGCTCGACTTTATTTAGAAAGGGATTCCCATGTCCGACAATATGCAGCCTACCGGTGAAGTTTTGGATGACGAGGTCCTGGACGAGGCTGAAGGTGCCGATTCGTTTGACGAGGTCGAGGAGTTCGACCCGTTTGAGGGTATGAGCGACGAGGAACTCGATGCCCTTTGCGACGAGGATGAGAGCCTCGCGGGCTTTGGCGACGTGGAACCTGGTTTCCGCAGCGGCTTTGTGGCCCTGGTCGGCCGCCCCAACGCCGGTAAGTCTTCGCTGTTCAACCGCATCCTGGGCGCCGACCGCTCCATCGTGTCCAACATTGCCGGCACCACGCGCGACGCCATCGACACGGTCGTCGAGCGCAACGGCAAGCACTACCGCATGGTCGACACTGCGGGCATCCGTAAGAAGAGCACCGTGTACGAGAACATCGAGTACTACTCGATGGTTCGCGGCCTGCGCGCCATCGACCGCGCCGACGTGGCGCTGCTCGTCGTCGACGCCTCCGTGGGCGTCACCGAGCAGGACCAGAAGGTCATGGGCCTTGCCATCGAGCGCGGCTGCGCCATCGTGGTGCTGCTCAACAAGTGGGACCTGCTCGACGACGACCGCAAGCGCGAGGCCTGCATGGAGACCATCGACCGCCGTCTGGGCGTCATGGCTCCCTGGGCCCAGTACCTGCGCATCTCTGCCCTCACTGGCCGCAGCGTCGAAAAGATCTGGGCGATGGTCGACGCCGCCGAGAAGACGCGCTCGCAAAAGATCAGCACCTCGCGCCTCAACACGTTCCTCACCGACCTGCGCGAGTTCGGCCACACCGTGGTGGACGGCAAGCGCCGCCTGCGCATGCACTACGTGACTCAGACGGGCATCAACCCGCCGACGTTTACGTTCTTCGTCAACCACAGCGATCTGGTCAACGACACCTACCAGCGCTACGTGGAGAACCGCATGCGC
This sequence comes from uncultured Collinsella sp., assembly GCA_900554455.1. Lineage (GTDB taxonomy): Bacteria > Actinomycetota > Coriobacteriia > Coriobacteriales > Coriobacteriaceae > Collinsella. Next base: position 499 of record USHT01000309.1, on the reverse strand, counting down.
TCGACCTTCGACTTTGCCGGCACACCCATTCGACTCTTCTTTAGGAAGAAGGAGCAAAAGGATGCATAATCCGATTCTGCTGACCGCCATCTGCGCCGTGGCATCGTTCTTTATCGGAGCGATTCCGTTTGGCCTGATCCTGGGCCGCGTGTTCAACCATACGGATATTCGCAAGGCTGGCTCCGGCAACATCGGCACCACCAACGCACTGCGTGTGGCCGGTCCCAAGGTCGCCGCGCTCACCCTGCTGCTCGACTGCCTTAAGGGCGCCATCTGCATCCTTATCGCGCGTCCGCTCATCGCGAGCGTGGGCTATGGTTTTCCGCCGAGCATTATGGCCCCCGGCGCCGCCGGCGACTGGATGCTCGGCGTCATCTGCCTGGCAGCCGTGTGGGGCCACATCTTCTCGCCCTACCTCAACTTCCATGGCGGCAAGGGCATCGCAGTTGGCTTGGGCGTTATCCTCGCCTGGTACTGGCCCATCGGACTTTCGCTGCTG
>USHT01000308.1 GCA_900554455.1 uncultured Collinsella sp. | reverse complement strand
GCAACGTGACGATGACGCGACGGCGTTCGAGGCCGAATATCTGTCGCAGCGTGAGGCTGCGGCTGAAGACCTGATGCTCGCTTGTCGCATGACGCGCGGTATTGTGTCCGACCTGTTGGTTCGTGCGGGTTGCGTAATCCCAACGGGCGAGCTGGCAGCTGCCTGCGATCGCGCGCTCGAATTGGGTCTTGCCACTTGGGTTCCCGAGACGCTCGGGGTCCATGAGGGACCCTTCACTTCGGCAGACGTACTCGCGGGCCATGTTCGAGCTCGTCTGGCGCCGACACACCTGGGCTGGCTCGATGGAAATGTTCTGTTCGAGCTGTTTTGGGATCTAGCCTAGGCCGCTCGGGTAGAATTACCGGAATATATACGCTGCTGTGAGCAGGAGGTTGCCGCGCATGGCGACGATGAACGAAAAAGATTACTACGAGATTCTTGGTGTCTCCAAGGACGCCACCTCGCGTGATATTCAAAAGGCTTTCCAGCAAAAGGCCCGCAAGCTCCATCCGGACGTCAATAAAGAGCCGGATGCCGAGGAAAAGTTTAAAGAGGTTTCCGAGGCCTACGCCGTGCTTTCGGATGAGCAAAAACGTGCGCGCTACGACGCCATGCGTTCCGGCAATCCCTTTGCCGGTGCTCCTACGGCTTCCCCCTATGGTGGCGGCTACGCCGGCAGCACGGGCTATGGCAATCCCTTTGAGGGCGGCTTTCCCTTTGGTGGCGCCTGGGGCCAGCAGCGTCGTGGGCAGGCTGCTTATAATCCCGAGAACGGCGCCAACGTGGTCGTCGATATCAAACTCGACGCCAAGGAGGCCAAGGGCGGTACCCGCAAGACCGTCCGCTACACGCGTTTCGATACGTGCGGACATTGCGGCGGCTCGGGTTCTGTCTCCTCCGAGCATGCCCACACCTGCCCAAGCTGTGGCGGCCGCGGCCACATCGACGTCGACCTGTCCTTCCTGTTTGGTGCAGGCACGTTCCAGTCGGTCTGCCCCGAGTGCGGCGGTTCCGGTAAGGTCGTGGCCGACCCCTGCCCTGATTGCGGTGGCAGCGGTCGTACTCGCGTAACCTCCGAGCAGACGATTGAGTTTCCCGCCGGCACGCATGATGGCGACGAGGTGCGCGTCCCCAACATGGGTCACGCCGGCACGAACGGCGCTTCGGGCGGCGATCTGGTCGGTCGTGCGCACGTTGAGGCCGAGCGCCTGGAGGGTAAGGCTCGCACCGGCTTCTACCTCATGGGCATCATCGCTCCGTTTTTGGTGCTGTCGGCCATCTCGGGCGTGTTCTCCGCCTTCGCCATGATGTGCTTCATTCCGTTTGCCATGGGCTTGTTCATGGTGCTGTCGGACGGCGTGCTTCATCGCAGCCTGCTGTGGTGGAAGCGCGGCGCGATGCAGTTTGCCAATGGTTTTGCCAACGGCTTTATGTTTGCGCTCGTGTCGGTCTGGTTTGCGAGCTGCTCGCAGCAGGCCATGCTTTCGCCCTACGGGATGCAATAACATCAAACCCTCTGTTTGCGGCCGGCCCAGCTTGGGTATAGGACGCACTGTGACAATAATGAAAGTCGGAAGGATTCGGTCGTGTCGGAAAATAGGGATTACTACGAGGTACTTGGCGTTGACAAGGATGCCGACGCGCGGACGATCAAGCGCGCGTTTCTAAAGAAAGCCCGTACGGTACACCCGGATGTTTCGGACGACCCCGAGGCCGAGGCCAAGTTCAAAGAGCTCAACGAGGCCTATTCCGTTCTTTCCGACGAGCAGAAGCGTGCTAACTACGACCGTTACGGTACCGCGGACGGCCCCGGTGGTTCTGGCTATGTCGATATCAACGATATCTTTGGCGGCATGGGTATGGACGACCTCTTCTCGTCGTTCTTTGGCGGCGGTGCCGGCGGTGGCGCCCGAAATCGCCGCGAGCGTCGTCGCGGCCGCGATATGGCCATTTCCCTTTCGGTGACGCTCGAGGAGGCGGCGCTCGGCTGCAAAAAGACGATCAGCTACGACCGCCTTGCCCCTTGCGATGACTGTAATGGTACCGGCAAGGCCGAAGGCGCGACCGAAAAGCAGTGCAGCCGCTGTCACGGCACGGGCTATGTG
>USHT01000307.1 GCA_900554455.1 uncultured Collinsella sp. | reverse complement strand
ACCGGCTTGCGGTCGAAGCCCAACACGGGATAGCCACAGGCGATAGCGCCCGAGCTCACCACGACCAGACGCCAGCCGAGCTTGCGCAGCGCTGCGGCCTGATCGGCAAGTCCGCCGATAAAGGCGCGGTTGACCTTGCCATCGGCGCCCACCACCGTGGACGAACCGATCTTTACCACCATCGTTTTATAAGAAGTCGTCATACGTCAAACCAATCAACTGTTCAGCAAGCGGGCGAGCTGGCGGCCAAGGGAGCGCGATTCGCCCCTACCGCCCAAGTTCATTAGTGAGCCCAGGGAAAGGCAGAAGCCGCGGCCATGTTCTTGCGCACGAGCTCGTCGCGTACCTGAGCCAGGCCCTGCTCCATGCCCACCACATAGGTCTGCGGGTACAGGAAGCGCTTGAAAGCTGCGTCCAGATGATCGAGCGCCCAAGCACAGCGCTCGCGCGCGTCCTGGATGCTCTCACGCGGAGCCACCGCACTGCCATCGCGCACGATCGGCACCAGCAGCTCGCGATACTCAAGCTCGGAAACGTCGGTCACCAGGGCAGCATCGTTCACGGCCACGAGGGTATTGCCGCGCGCGGCGCCCTCCCCCGCCAGATGGTCCTCGTCGTAGATCATGTCGCAGACCGGGCCGCCAAAGCCGTCGTAATAGCGGCGCACGCGCTGCACGCCCGGGATCGTGCGCTTGTAGGGCTGCTCGGAGAGCTTGACCACCGGCGTCCACGGGTCCGCCTCGCTCGCACGGCGGGCGGAAAGCTTGTACACGCCGCCCAGCGCCGGCTGGTCATAGCAGGTCGCGAGCTTGGTACCCACGCCAAAGCTATCGATAGGCGCACCCTGGTCGAGCAGCGACTGAATCGTGTACTCGTCAAGATCGTTGGAAACCGAGATCCCCACATAGGGCAGGCCCTCGGCATCAAAACGGCCGCGGACATACTTGGAGAGCTTGGCGAGGTCGCCCGAGTCGATGCGAATGGCCGACAGACGCTCGCCTGCCACCTCCATCTCTTTGGCAACCGTAATGGCATGCTCGCAGCCCTCGCGCACGTCATAGGTGTCGATGAGCAGCGTGCAGTTCTTAGGGCTCGACTTGGCAAAGGCACGGAAAGCCTCGAGCTCGGAATCGAAGCTCATCACCCAGCTGTGCGCATGCGTGCCAAAGACGGGAATACCGTAGCGGCGACCGGCGAGCACATTGGACGTAGAGGAACAGCCGGCAACGTAGCTCGCGCGCGCGACGGCCAGGCCGCCATCGGGACCCTGGGCGCGGCGCAGACCAAACTCAGCAACGGGACGGCCGTCCGCTGCCAGCACCACGCGCGCCGTCTTGGTGGCGACAAGCGTCTGGAACCCGACGATGTTGAGCAGCGCCGTCTCAAGCAGCTGGCACTCGAGCGCAGGACCGGTGACGCGCACCATGGGCTCGCGCGGAAAGACGAGCTCGCCCTCGGGGACGGCGTCGATATTTACATGCGCACGAAAATCGCGCAGGTAGTCGAGGAATGCGGACTTGAACATCGCGCCGCCGGCAGGGGCCTCAAGCGAGGCGAGGTAGTCGATATCCTCGGGCGTAAAGCGCAGGTTCTCGACGAGCTCGGGCAGCTCGGCGGTGCCACACATGACGGCATAGGCGCTGCCAAAGGGATGGTCGCGGTAAAACGCGGTAAAACAACCCTGCTCATTGGCCTTGCCGCTCTCCCACAGGCCCTGGGCCATAGTGAGCTCGTACAGATCGGTGAGCATTGCAATGTCGGTGGGATGCGAGATGTCGGTCAAAGCCATGGGGCGACCTTTCGGATGTGTGGTGCAGAATTTGAGGGTTGGACGAGAGCAGAGCATGCGGACATGACGCCCGATGCGAGTCGGTTAGAGCAGGCCCATGCTGGTCAGGATCGTGTAGCCCATAAAGATGACAAACGCGATGAGGGCAAGGACAATGATGATTTTTTGAGCCGGCGCCATGCCAGGGATCTCGTTCTCGCCCATAGGCTCCTTGGAGGTAACCATGCGCTGGGCAAAGGTCATCTCGTCACGGCTCGGCTTGGGCTCGACGGACTTGGGACGGGCGGCCTTTTTAGGCTGAGGTTTGGGCGCGGCAGGTGCAGGCTTCGCAGCA
>USHT01000306.1 GCA_900554455.1 uncultured Collinsella sp. | reverse complement strand
CAGGAATGTGGTTTTGCCCGAGCCGAGAAAGCCGGTGAGGATGTGCAGCACGGGCAGGCCGGAAACGTTGGAGCCGCCCTGCTCGATCCAGGTGTCGTAGCCCTTGGGGAAGCCGTCGACAAACTCGTCGGCGCAGGCCAGATGTGCGGCCTCGCGGACTTCCTCGTCGGTGGCGTTCGGGTCGCCCCAGCGCAGGTTCTCGGCAATGGTGCCGCTAAACAGCACGTTTTTCTGCAGCACCATGGCCACTTGGTGGCGCAGCGCGTCCAGGTCGTAGTCGCGTACGTCCATGCCGCCCACGCGCACGGTGCCTTCGGTGGCGTCGTACAGACGGGCGATGAGGTTTACAAGCGTGGACTTGGCCGAGCCGGTACCGCCGATGATACCGATGGTCTCGCCGCTCTTAATATGCAGGTCGATATCGTCGAGCGCCTGGCGGCGGGCATGCTCGGAATACTTAAAGCTCACGTGGTCAAAGTCGATGGAACCGTCGGCAACCTCGAGCACGGGCTCGGCGGGATCGGCGATCGTGGGCTCGGCGGCCAGCACCTCGGCAATGCGGTGTGCCGATTCGTCGGCCATGGTCACCATGACAAAGATCATCGACAGCTGCATCAGGCTCATGAGAATCTGGAAACCATAGGTAAAGGTCGAGGAGAGCTGGCCCACGTCGAACAGCGTGCCCTGACTCGTGATGATGAGCTTGGAGCCCAGGTAGATGATGACGACAAACGCGCCGTTGACGCAGATGTTCATCATGGGGTTGTTAAAGGCGAGCAGCTTCTCGGCGCGGGTGAAGTCCATCTGGACGTCGCGCGCGGCGGTCGCGAACTTCTCCTTCTCAAAGTCTTCGCGCACATAGCTCTTGACCACGCGCATGCCGGTGACGTTTTCCTCGACAGACTCGTTAAGTGCGTCGTACTTGTGGAACACGCGCGAGAAGATGGGGCGCACCTTAAAGATGATAAAGAACAGTCCAAAGCCCAGCAGCGGAATGATGACCAGGTAGACCATGGCGACGCTGCCGCCCATGGCGTATGCCATGGTAAAGGCAAAGACCAGCACCAGCGGCGAGCGCACGGCGATGCGGATGAGCATCATAAAGGCCTGCTGCACGTTGTTGATGTCAGTGGTCAGACGCGTGACGAGCGAGGAACTCGAGAACTCGTCGATGTTGGCGAAGCTGAACGTTTGGATCTTGTAGAACAGGTCGCGACGCAGGTTCTTGGCAAAGCCGCAGCTGGCATGGCTGCAGGTGATGCCCGCAGCGGCGCCAAAGGCGAGTGACGTCAGCGCGATGAGTACGAGAAGGCCGGCGGTGGGCAGCATCTCGGTAACGGCGGTGCCGTCCTTGATGGCGTCGATCATGTCGGCGGTGATAAACGGGATCATCATCTGGCAGATTACCTCGCCAAGCACCAGCAGCGGCGTGGCGATCGTGACCTTCATGTAATCGCGGATGCTGCCCATAAGGGTTTTAATCATCCAGTTCCTCCCAGGTTACACGGATTTTATCGAGCATTTCGGCGAGGTCTTCGCGCTCGTCATGGGTGAGCGCGCTAAAGGCCCGTTCTCTAAAGCGGATGCGGGCCGCCTGGTCGATGCGGGCGTTTTCCCGGCCGGTTTCGGTCAGGCGAATGGTGAGTTGCCGTCGATCCTTGGGGTTACGGCTGCGCTCGATGAGACCGTTGACCTCGAGCTTGGACAGGATCTCGGAAAGCGACCCCGGCTTGAGGTCAAAGTGCATGCCGAGTTCCTGCTGCGACATCTCGCCGCCGGGCTGCTTGGCCAGCAGGCAAATGATGGGCGCCTTGCCGGACACGCCTCCGCCATGAAAATGCATGTAATGGCCGCAAAAGCCCAGGCCGCTCAGGATGCGCTTGGCGAGTTTGTCTTCAGCGCTGACCGCTTCGAGTATGTCTACCGGTTGCGACGGGTCGCCGCCGGGCTCGTGCGAACAAAGGTTAAGAGGTTCATCGCACATGAATTAGTGTTGCTCCTTTCTTTAGTTAGGTAGTGGAATTGTTTTGTGCCTAACCAATCTAGGAGCATGAGAAATGAATGTCAAGGTACCAAACTAGTGGTTACGCGGTTTTACCAAACCGCGTAACGGCTCGACGCTGCAAACCCGC
>USHT01000305.1 GCA_900554455.1 uncultured Collinsella sp. | reverse complement strand
TCCCCTCCATAGGGGCCAACGATAGAATCATCTACTCTTCTCTCATATCAACGAACGTGACAAAGGGACTGTCCCTTTGTCACATTATTCGGAGCGCAGGGCTTCGACGGGGTCCTTCTTGGATGCGCTACGGGCCGGCAGCAGGCCGGCAACGACCGTCAGCAGCACCGAAATTGCAATGAGCACCAGCGCATCCTGCACGGGCAGGCTCATCAGATTGGGCACTTGTTTGGCAGCAAGCGCCCAGGCATTAACCGGAAAGCTCACTGCCACCACGACGACAATGGCAAAGACGCCGGCGATGAGGCCCTCGATAAAGGTCTCGGCATTGAATACGTTGGCCACGTTGCGCTTCGACGCGCCGATCGCGCGCAGAATGCCAATCTCCTTTTTGCGCTCCAGCACGCTGATGTAGGTGATGATGCCGATCATGATGGAGCTCACCACCAGGCTGATACCCACGAATGCGATGAGCACCAAGCTGATGGTGTTCACGATGTCGGTCACCGAACCCATGATGATGCCCATGTAGTCTGTGTACGAAATTGCCCGATCATCGTGGCCAGCGGCTTTGACCTGCTTGTTGTACGCATCGATGCGACCGAGTACGCGCTCTTTGGCCTCAAAGTCGCGCGGGAAAATCTTGACCGAGATAGGATCCGCCTCGTCCGCATAACCCAACGTGGCCAGATTGTTGTCGTAGGTGAGCTTCGACGCCTTCGCATAGCTCATCATGAGCGAGCTCAGGTCCTCGGCGTCTATGTTAAAATGAATGGCACGAGCAAAGGCACTCGCATCCACGTGCATGGCGCTCGCCAGGTTGGCAAAACTCGAAGACATCTGCGTCGCCATCTGGTCCATAAGCCCAGCCGTGCCTGCCTTGAGCTGAGCTGACACCGTCGCCGCAATCTGGTCGCCGATCGACTTCATCATCTGATCCATAGCCTGCTGCAGATACGGAGCCAGCTGCTTTTGCACATAGTCGGTCATCGCCTGCCGCAGGCGCTCGGCCAGGGCATCGCCGCCGAGGGCCTTCAGCTGAGCTAGGCATTGCTGGGCTGCGGCATCATTCTCAAGATACGTCGAGAATGCGGCAGCGAGCTTTGACACGTCTTTAAGATCTTCGGGTGACAGCGCCCTAAACTGATCAGACTGCAAAAAGCTCTCAAACAGCTGGTTGGCTAGCGTTCCCACCTGCTGCATTTGCTCGGGCGTAAGTTCCAGGCCGTCAAAGATGCCCGAGAAATCTGGAGCCGGCGCTTTGGCCATGATGTCACCAAAGTCGATGTCCTTGCCAACGCCCGAAAGGTCAATGTCCAGCCCCGACAGATCGATGCCAGAAAGGTCCATACCGCCGACAACACCCGAGAGCGCGGAGGTATCGAACGAGAACGCGCTCTTGAGCGCCGCCTCGTCCACACTGAACATGCTGCCCAGATCCACGCCTTGCTTGGCCTCGCCTTGCAGTTCGTCGAAGGTTTTGCCCGTAAAGACATCCGTCTCGGGGTGGTCGAGTTGCTCCTGCACAATCTGCGAATTTGCGGCGCGTTCCATAAGCTGGCGAGTCAGCGCATGCGTATAGGCAATGCCCGGAGACAACGCGCTCGCATTGGCCGTCTCGTTAGGTCGCACCACGCCCACAATGTGCACGTCGATACCGTCGGCAACCTTGGCGGCCATAAAGTCGGTGTCGCCAGACATGTCAGTCCACATGCCGGTCTCTTCGTTTTTGCGATACGCATCAGCCGGCGACAGCACCTTAAACGTCGTGGACAGAGCATCGTCGTAGGTAAAGTCGGCGCCGGTCTCGAGCGTCTCGATCTTGCCGTCGGCCGCCATGGCGCTGTTAACCAGGTCGTTGAGCTCATCGATATCCAGCGCACCGATGCTATAGAGCGTGTAATCGCCCACCGTGCCACGGCTCGAAAGCACCATCACGGCTTCGTTAGCAGACGTAGGCCAATGCCCCGCCACGACATCGTACTGGCTGTCGAGCAGGCTCTGGTCGTCGATCATCTCGTTAAAGACCGAGGTTCCCATGGATTCCATGCTCACCGTTGCCGCCGAGCTCGCGCCTCCGCTCATGGCCTCGGTCATAGCGTTGGGCACCAGCCGGACGGGCTTCTCGTCGCCCT
>USHT01000304.1 GCA_900554455.1 uncultured Collinsella sp. | reverse complement strand
GTCTCGATTCGCATGGCAAAAGAGCAGGACCTGCCGCTCAACTCGTCCAAGATTAGCGGCGTGTGCGGCCGCCTGATGTGCTGCCTGCGCTACGAGTTCGAGGCGTACAAGGACTTTAAGAGCCGCGCGCCCAAAAAGAAGACGCTTATCGATACGCCGCTTGGCAAGGCGCGCATCCAGGAATATGACACACCGCGTGAGCAGCTGGTGCTGCGCCTGGAGAACGGCAAGGTTTTTAAGGTCAACCTAGCCGATATGACGTGCTCGGAGGGCTGCAAAAAGAAGGCCGCCGAGCAGGGCTGCAACTGCCGCCCCGACTGCGTGACGCGCGACGTGCTCGAGCGCATCGAGTCGCCCGAGATGCGCCTGGCGCTCATGGAGCTCGACCGCGAGAACGGCGTCGACGTGGGCGATGGCCTGTCGAGCGCCGACCGTCTGGCCGGTACGTCGATGCCCAAGCGCCGTCGTCGCGATGCTGAATCCGATGCTCGCGCCGGTCAGGGGCAGGGCGAGGGTCGTGGCCGCGGAAAGGGCCGTGGCAATGCCGCAACGCCTGAGGCCGAGGAGGCCGCCGGTGGCCGTCGTCGTCGCAAGCGCGCGGGCTCGGGCGATGTCGGCGAGGCTGCAGCTGCAGACAAGAACTCCTCCCGCGAGCGCGAGACTCAGCAGCCTCAGCAGCAAAACCGCGGCGGTGGCATGAACCCCACGCGCCGTCGCCGCCGTCACCTGTCGAGCGAGGAGCGCGAGGATGCCTTCCGCGCGGCAGCTGCTCGCGAGGCTGGTGCCGCTTCCAAGGGTCCCTCGGGTTCCGATGCGCCTGCCGACAAGGGCGGCAAGTCACGTGGCGAGGATGAGCGCGCGCCGCGTCCGCGCCGTCGCCATTCCTCGGGCACGCAACAGAAGCCCTCAGTGCCCTCCGTTGCCGATCAGGTCTCGGATGGCGAGGTCAAGGTCACGCGTCGTCGTCCGGGAGATGGCGGAGGAGCGGCTGCCAAGGCCGCTCGCGACGAGCGCGAGCCGCGCGAGGATCGCGGTGGCGAGGGCTCGGCCGACCAGGGCCAGAAGCGCCGTCGCCGTCGTCGCTCCCGCAAGCCGCGCCAGAATGGTGGCGAGGGCTCGACCCCGTCTTCGGCCGCACCACAACCGCCCGCCGGCGAATAACGCCCACGAGCGGATTTAACCCGCCTTACCCCAATCGCGTCGGGGTACCATAGCGCTGAATCAACAACCCTCCCTGCGACCGAACGTAGGGAGGGTTGTGTCTTGAAGAGCCATCTGAACAAATTGAGCCGTCTGCAGGGTGCCGGTGCCCTACCGTTTGCGGACGAATTGCTACCGTTTGCCGAGCGCGCGACGTACGAGGCACTCGAGGCATTGTCGCCAACACGATGTGCCGGCTGCGAACGCGCCGATGCGCTTATTTGCCAAGACTGCCTGGCCGCGCTCACGCTCATCGACCCACGTCATAGCTGTACCCGATGCGGCGCCCCGTTTGGGGATTTGCTGTGCACTGAGTGTTCGGTCGAGGGCACGTCCTCGGCAATGGCGGAGGCGCTCGACCGCTGCCTGGCGTGCGCCGTCTATGCGCATCCGCTGCCGCGCATCATTAAAGCGTACAAGGACGCGGGCGAGCGACGTCTGGCTCCGTATCTGGCGGAGCTGCTCTACGACACCGCCCTGCATGCCCAGGTCGTAGCGCCCGATCGCTACGGAGGTGTGCTGTCCGGTGCGGATGCGGTGGTGTTTGTGCCTGCGACGGCGGCAGCGTTTCGGCGGCGTGGTTTTGATCATATGGAGGCCATTGCGCGCCCATTTTGCGAGCTGTCGGGTGTTCCCCTGCTCGATGCCCTCGTCAAGTACGGGCATGGCGACCAGCGCGAACTCGGTCGTGAGGAGCGCCGCGAGCGTGCCCAAGGCATGTACGAGACCGTTGAGGACGTGCGGGGCCGCCGCCTGCTGCTTATCGACGACGTTATCACCACGGGTGCGACGATGGCAGCGGCTTCGGCGGAACTCAAGCGCGCCGGTGCCACGGCCGTTGATGGCCTCGCTATCGCACGCATTTGGTAGGGGTGGTTTTGTGGCAGTAAAGATTGAGCGGCGCAACGAGCCGACAGGCGAACAGCTAGCGGCTTCCAT
>USHT01000303.1 GCA_900554455.1 uncultured Collinsella sp. | reverse complement strand
CCGCTTTGGTTGTCGAGGGAGGGTGAATTGAAGCACCCTCGCACGCTCCGTGCTACAATCGCCGACATGCCTCACAACTACATCTGCCTTCGAAAGGAGCCTACGTGGCGAACGCCATCGATCAGCTCACGGACCGCGTGCTCATGCTCGGCCGCCTCACCATCGTCCGCCGTGCCATTACCGCCGTGGCGGTCACAATTTCCGCCGTTCTCCAGACATTTCTGATCCAGGCATTCATTCAGCCCGCCGACCTGCTTCCGAGCGGCCTCACCGGCGTCGCGGTCCTGCTCGACCGCGTTACCTCGCTCGGCGGCGTTCACATCGACATCTCGCTCGGTATGCTCGCGCTCAACATTCCCGTGGCGCTCCTATGCTGGAGCGGCATTAGCAAGCGCTTCGTCATCTTCTCGATGATGCAGGTCGTGCTCTCATCGCTGTTCCTCAACGTCTTTCACTTCGCACCGTTTTTGGGCGACAAGATTATGCTCATCATTTTTGGCGGCGTGGTCTCGGGCCTGGGCGCTGCCATCGCACTTAAATCCGGCGCATCCACCGGCGGCACCGACTTTATCGCGCTGTGGGTTTCCAACCACACGGGCAAGACCATCTGGGGCGTCATCTTTGGTTTCAACTGCTTTATCCTAGCGATCTTTGGCTTTATGTTTGGCTGGGACAAGGCGGCGTACTCCATCGTGTTCCAGTTTATTTCGACCAAGACCATCGACAGCTTCTATCGTCGCTACGACCGCGTGACGCTGCAGATCACGACGCGTAAGGCGGACGAGGTCATGACCGCCTATGTTGACCATTTTCAGCACGGCATTAGCTGCGCCGAGGTCATTGGCGGATACAGCCGCGAGAAGATGTACCTGCTGCACGCCGTTGTATCGACCTACGAGAGCCAGGACATTATCAAGCTGGTGTGCGACATCGATCCCGGCGCCGTGATCAACGTGTTCCACACGCTCAACTTTGTGGGCGGCTGGTGGGGCGGTCATGTCGACGAGCCCATGCCCACGGCCGTTCCCGATCCCGACAAGCCCGCACGCATGGCCAGCAGGCAGGCGCGCCTCAGCGAGCAGGACAGCCTGCAGCAGGACGACGGCAAGTAGGGTATTGGCATTTTGCCGGTCCTGCGCAACCCATCCGAACGAGCCCCCCGAAAGCCCCGTTGCTTTCGAGAGGCTCTCGTTTGCCCAGATAAAACCTACCAAAAAGAAGCTGTCGCTTTTTGGTAGGGAGGGTGTATCGTTTGATCAATATGAGGTAACATGAAACTAGACGTTATATACGTATTAGTTATTTCAATATTTCGATAAGAGTGATTAGATATGCCCGCGCCCAAAAATGCACCACTTTACCAGCAGATTTACGACGAAATCAAGGACGCGATCGAGAAAGGTGTTTATGCACCCAAGGAGCGTATTCCGCCCGAGCTTGAGCTAGCCGAGCAGTACGACGTGAGCCGTATTACGGTGCGCCGCGCTGTCGAGGAGCTGTGCTCCGATGGTTACCTGGTTAAGCAGCAGGGCCGCGGCACCTTTGTCTCCACGCCGCACATCAACCGCCAGTTCCACGCCTCGACGCTGCAGACGTTTACCGCGCTGTGTGCCGACAACGGCATGAAGGCCGGTGCGCACGTGATCGATCGCCAGATCGTTCCGGCGCGCCAAAACGAGATGGAGTTCTTTGGCCTGCAGAAGGATGCGCTGCTGCTGCATATCAAGCGCGTGCGTACGGCCGACGGCGAGCCCATCTTTGAGGAGAACATCTTTGTGCCGTTTGACGCCTACCGTGAGCTGTTGACGGCCGATCTTGAGGACAAGTCGATTTTTGCCGAGGTCGAGCGTGTTGGCGGAACGCCGATTGTCTCGGTTGGCTACCGTACGGTCGAGGCCGTTCGAGCTAACGCCGAGCAGGCGGCCGAGCTGGGCATTGCTCCGCACGATCCGCTGCTCAATCTGCATGCCGGCTTTACCGGTCCCAACGATGAGCCGGTCCTGATGGGTAAGCAGTACTACGTGGGATCGCGCTACGTTATGGTGATGTAGGGTTGGTTCCGCCGTTCTGCCGAACGGCGGACTGGCCGACGCTGCGCCTTTGGTTACGCGGTTTTACCAAACCGCGTAACGGGCCGACGCTG
>USHT01000302.1 GCA_900554455.1 uncultured Collinsella sp. | reverse complement strand
GCTCACCAAGTTCGACGGTTACAAGATGCGTCGTCTGCGCGCCCGTGAGTTCCATCAGATTGCCGGTCGCGCCGGCCGCTCGGGCTTCGATACCGAGGGCATGGTGATTGCCGAGGCACCCGAGCACGAGATCGAGAATGCCAAGCTTATGGCCAAGGCGGGCGACGACCCCAAGAAGCTCCGCAAGATTAAAAAGAAGAAGGCCCCCGAGGGCTTTGTCACCTGGAACAAGCAGACCTTTGAGCGCCTGATTGAGACGCAGCCCGAGACGCTCAAGCCGCGCCTGCGCATCACGCACTCCATGGTGATTAGCGTGGTCGAGCAGGGCGGCGATGCCCGAGCCCGCGTACACGACCTCATCGAGACGAGCCTGCAGACTCCCGAGGAAAAGGCCAAGCTCGAGGTTCGCGCCGACGAAATCTTCGCCACGCTCATCGATTCCGGCGTTGTCGTTCGCACCGAGGTGCCGCCCGCGCCTGACGCCCCGGCTGACGCCGCACCAGACATCGATTATGCGCTGACGGTCGATCTACCCGAGGACTTCGCGCTCGATCAGCCACTCTCACCGTTCTTGCTTGCCGCATTGGAACTGCTCGACCCCGAGAGCGAGACCTATACCATGGATCTGATCTCGATGGTCGAGGCAACGCTCGAGGATCCCAAGCAGGTGCTGCGCGCACAGGAGCGCGCCGCGCGCGACCGCGCGATGGCCGAAATGAAGGCCGACGGCGTCGAGTATGAGGAGCGCTTGGAGCGCATTCAGGACGTCACGTACGAAAAGCCGCTCGAGGATTTGCTCGACGCCGCCTTTGACAAGTACTGCCAGGAAGTGCCTTGGGCAAACGACTACCAGCTCTCTCCCAAGAGTGTCCTGCGCGATATGCTGGAAAGCGCGAGCGATTTTAAGGGCTACATTCAAAAGCTCGGCATCGCCCGCTCCGAGGGCATTTTACTGCGCTACCTAGCCGAGGCCTACCGTTCACTCGACCGCACCGTGCCCATCGAGAAGCGCGACGAGCGCCTGCGCGACATTATCTCGTGGCTGGGCTTTGTGGTGCGCTCGGTGGACTCGAGCCTGGTGGACGAGTGGGAGAACGCCGGCAACCCGGCAGCCCTCGATGCTGCGCCGCCGCAGGGCATCGACGAGGTCGTGGCGGACCGTCGCGGCTGCACGCTGTTGGTGCGCAACGCGCTCTTCCGTCGCGTGACCCTTGCCGCCCGCGAGCACGTTCGCGACCTGGGCGAACTCGACGACGACTGGGGCATGAGCGAGATCCGCTGGCAAAAAGCACTCGACGCTTACCACGAGCAGCACGAGGAAATCCTCACCGACGGAGATGCCCGCAGCGCCGCGATGTTTTCCATTGACGAGTCCGACGAGAAGACCGCGCACGTATGGCACGTGCACCAGATCTTTGCCGACGAGGATGGCGACCACGACTTTGGCATTATGGGCGATGTCGATCTGGACGCCACACAAGACGGTGGCGAGGTCATTTTCAAAAACTACCGCGTGGGCTTTATCGAGAACTTGCTCGAGGACTAGCCGAACATACTGGAACGAAACGAAGCGGGGTCGCTGGCAACATCGCCAGCGGCCCCGCTTTTTGCGCGATACGCTATCCCCTACTCGGTATCCTCGACCTCATACGAATCCGCCTCGGCCGGCTCATCGTTTGTCTCTGACGCAGCCCCACGCGCCTCGTCAAACGCCGCCTTCATGGTCTTGTTGCCCCACGTGAGCTTGCGAATGGTAAGATCGTCGGCCTTCTTGTTGGCTAGGCGCAGATTGTTCTCGGAGGACAGCAACGCCTCCTTGGTTTTCTGCAGATGGCTAATCGTCTTGTCGATCTCATCGATTGCCGTTTGGAACTTGCGGCTCGCGATCTCGTAGTTGCGACCGAAATCATTCTTGAACTTTTCCATCTTGGCTTCGAAGTTCGTGACGTCGATATTCTGCTGTTTGTACTCCGCCAGCTCCTGCTTA
This sequence comes from uncultured Collinsella sp., assembly GCA_900554455.1. Taxonomy (GTDB): domain Bacteria; phylum Actinomycetota; class Coriobacteriia; order Coriobacteriales; family Coriobacteriaceae; genus Collinsella. Next base: position 162 of record USHT01000302.1, on the reverse strand, counting down.
TAGCGCAACGAACCCATGGCAGCGTTGCGAAGGAGCGTGATCATGGGAATGAAAAACTGCGGACGGATCACGTACATCTTCTCGTAGCGATAGCTCACGTCCACGATGCCGGCGTTGTAAAGCTCGCTCTCGGGTTCGAGCAACGTGCAGAGCACCGCGTAC
>USHT01000301.1 GCA_900554455.1 uncultured Collinsella sp. | reverse complement strand
CCCGCCAATAGCAATACCGCCTGGCGCTTGGGGTCAAAGGCGAAGAGGATGCGAATCACCTGCCCACCACACGACGTCACTCTCAGCTCCTTTAAATGATGAAGCTTCGAGCCCTTTACGCGGTCAACCAGCGGACGACCAAGGCTGGGACCTTCCTTCTCGAGCACCAAAAGGTCTGCATAAATCTGCTTCAGCGTAGCTTCATCCTGCTCATCAAGCCAAGGTTCAATGTAATCAAGCACGATACGGTACCGATGCAGCTGATTTGACATACCTTTCTCCTTCTATAGTAGAAGTTTTACGGTATATTGCAAGGACAAACTTGCGCAAATGTCTATTTATTCAGCTTAAATACGCTGTTTGGGCTCGGTGACGATGGCTCGAACGATGCGGGGACGATCGGTGAGGTCGTGGACGATACGCACGTCCGAAAGGCCTGCCTGGCGACAGAGCTCGGCCGCGGCATCGAGGGCGCCCTCGTAGAGCTCGCAGGCAAACAGGCCGCCGGCGCGCAGCATGTAAGGCGCCGCATTGAGCAGGCGGCGGAAGATGTCCAGGCCGTCGGCACCGCCCTCGAGCGCCAAGTCGGGCTCAAAGTCCTTGACCTCGTGCGGCAGCGAGCGCATGACGCCGGTCGGGATGTAGGGCGGGTTGGAAACGAGCACGTCGAAGGTGCCCCACTCTTCGCGGGGAATGGAGCTCACCAGGTTGGTGAGGCTAAAGGCGACCTCATCGGATGTGAGACCGAGCGCGTCGCGGTTTTTGGTGGCCAGATCGATGGCGCGCGGCTCGATATCGGTGGCGGTGCAGGTAACGTGGCCGCGGCGCTCCCAGGCAAGGGAGAGCGAGATGCAACCCGTGCCGCAGCCGACCTCGAGAACGCGGGCGATACGGGGCTCGGCTGGGGCAGGCGCAGCGGCATCCTGAGCCGAAGCCGTCTCCTGGCCGGCACCCTCGATGGCGATGCCGTATTCGTCGAGCTCGGGCTCGGCGGCTTCCGCGGCTTCGGCTTCTGCTGCCTGCGCGGCGGCTTCCTCGGCCTCGCGGTCGGCCAGCTCCTCGGCATAGGCGCGGCTGCCCAATACGTCGCCGCCTAGCGCCGCCTCATCGGCAGCCGTCAGGTTAGCGGCACGGCGCTCGGCGGCCGCGCGTTCGTCTGCCAGCGCGGCCTCGGCCTTGCGTGCCTCCTCGACCTCATCGTTCCAAGGCAGCTCCACGCGCTGACGGGCAGCAGCCTCGGGGCTCAGCACCTCGGCGTCCAGATAATTGAGGACTTCCTCGACGAGCATCTCGGTCTCGGGGCGCGGAATGAGCACACCGGGAGCGCACGCGACGTCAATCATGCGAAACTGCGTGCTGCCGGTGATGTACTGCAGCGGTTCACCTTTAGCGCGACGAACAACGGCCGCGTGCATGGTCTCGAGCTGCGCCGCATCGAGCGTCTCGTCCATACGCATATATAAGTCGATGCGCGCCAGACCCGTGGCAGCGCAGAGCAGCCACTCGGCAGAAAGTCGGGGGTGTTCCTCGCCGCGCTCGGCCAGGTACTCCTTGGTCCACTCGAGACAACGCTTGATAGTCCAAATCTCGTTTGCCATGGGGCCCTCCCCTCTTAAGCGCCGGACGGCGCGCGAATGTCGGAGCAGATTGTAAGCGAGGCCAGCGCTTGGCAAGGGACGATTGAAGGCGATTATCGAGAATCAGCCCAGAATTTTGCACCGAGCTCGCTCAAAGTGTTCATTCGCCGACGTCTAGATTTGCATTCGTCAAGCTTTTGGCAAGGTTGCCCCAAAACTAACCAATATCTAACCAAACGCTTGCCACATCGCTTGACGCGCGACGCGTCAAAAATCGCCCCACGACTTCTTGGACGATTTTTCGAGCAATATTTCCAATAGCAGATGCACACCGTTAATTGCTTTAAGCAGGTAGACAGTTTAACGGCCATCAAAGCCGATCGAACAACATCTCAAAGCAATAAGCCCAACCAAGCCGTTTAAGAACGTCCCCAATGACCACCTCTAAGGCGCCGCAGGTTGAGCATACCGCATCCGGAACAAGGCAACGCCGCAGGTAGAGAACGGACAGCGAGCGGGTCGCATTTGAGACAAGGTGACGTGAAACGAAAGGGCGCTGACCTTCTGGTCGCGCC
>USHT01000300.1 GCA_900554455.1 uncultured Collinsella sp. | reverse complement strand
TTGTTTCAAGGCACCTTGCTCGCTCTGGCGGGTTTTCGCTGACTTCGCCAAAACATCGGCGTTGCCCGACCAGTCGTTTTGGCACTTAGTAGTCGTTGGGGACGTTCTTGTTTGCCTAGTCATTTAAGAACGTCCCTAATGACTAACTTCCTCCTTCCCGAAACCTTTCCGCAACAATTTGCCCTTCGCACTGCTCGACTCCGCTCGCAACGTCCCCTGCGCTACACTTAGTTGCACTGTGGCGCCGTTGCGCCGCGCCCGAACTAAGGGGGACACTCATGAAGAATACTCAGCTGCTGCTGATTAACGATATGTGCGGCTACGGCAAGGTCGCGCTTTCCGCCATGCTGCCGGTGCTGTCGCACATGGGCTACCGTATCCATAACCTGCCGACGGCGCTCGTTTCCGACACGCTCAACTACCCCAAGTTCTACATCCACGACACCACCGAGTACGTGCGCCAAAGCCTCGCTATCTGGGAGGAGCTCGGCTTTGAGTTCGACGCCATCTCGACCGGCTTTATCGTGACCGAGGAAGAGACGCGCATCATTTCGGATTTCTGCCACCGTCGCGCGCAAAAGGGCACCAAGGTGTTCGTTGACCCCATCATGGGCGACAACGGCAAGCTCTATGCGGGCGTGCCCGAGTCCACGATCGGTCTCATGAGGCACCTGCTCGAGTGCGCCGACTACGCGGTTCCCAACTACACCGAGGCCTGTTTGCTCACCGACACGCCTATCGTCGAGCAAATTACGCCCGATGAGGCCCGCGCCCTTGTGGACGCCGTGCGCGAGCTGGGTGCCAAGTCGGTGGTCATTACGAGCGCCGTAGTCAATGGCACGAACGCGGTTATCGGTTACGACCATGTGGCGGGGGAGTACTTCACGATTCCCTTCGACCTGATCCCGGTCTATTTCCCGGGCACGGGCGACACGTTCTCGGCGGTGCTCGTCGGCCGCGTTATGGCAGGCTGGAGTCTGCAGCGCGCGACGTCCGATGCCATGCGCGTGGTGGCTGAGCTTATCGAGCGCAATGCCGACCAAGAGGACAAGTCGGCTGGCCTTCCCATCGAGGCCTGCCTGGATGTGGTTGACCATGAGTAACGCCGACGAGAGCAGCACCGAGGCAGCGGGCGAGAACAGGCCGCTCGGCGCGCCGCGTGGCAAGCGTCCGCGTATCCGTATTAGCTGCGTGGACCAGCTGGGTGCGTGCCGCTGCCACCATGGTCACAAGCCGGGCGACGTCTTCGACTTTGACCGCGACCGCGGCAAGATGTGTGCCATGGCCTGCCATGTGGGCTTTCCCTATATCGATATCCTGCGCTATGGCGGAACCGTGCCCGGCAACGAGCCTGGTACGGCAAAGTTCTGCTGTCCCGAGGTCGATACGCTGAACGTCTGGCTTGCCGAGATCGTCGACGAGTAGTCGAGCGCAATGTGACAAAGGGACAGTTCTTTTGTCACATTCGCCGGTGGTGCCCCTTCTATTATGCTTGTAATCTCAAATCTCTGCATTTCATCCGATTTTAGGTTCTAAAAATTTTGCGTTTCATCGATAATCAAGCGTATAAAACTTTGCATTTAATTTGATGACACTGAGGGGAGAGCCTATGCTGCGCAGGAAAATAGCGGCAGAGCTGGAGCGCTGGCTGAAGTCTGCCGAGCAAAAGGCCTTATTCATTACGGGTTCTCGCCAGATTGGCAAAAGCTATTCGATTCGCGCATTTGGCAAAGCCAGCCATGCAACCTACATCGAGCTCAATCTCATGGAAAATCGCCAGGCAAAAGATGCTCTTCTCGAGGCGCGGGATGCCGATGATTTCATCAGCAGGGTGACGCTTCTTTCGGGAAAGTCGATTGCGCCAGGCAAAACGCTTGTGTTTATCGATGAGGTCCAAGAAGCCCCCGACATCATGACGATGGCAAAGTTCCTTGTTGAGGACGGGAGGTGCCGCTGGGCGTTTTCGGGGTCAATGCTCGGGACCCAGTTCAAGGGCGTCAGGTCCTATCCCGTGGGGTATGTCCACGAGCTTAGGATGTTCCCGCTCGATTTTGAGGAGTTTTGCTGGGCAACCGGAGTGAGCGAGGGGGCTCGCCAAACGATACGTGACGCGTGTATCAGCGAGAGGCCCATTCCTGATTACATTCATGACGC
>USHT01000299.1 GCA_900554455.1 uncultured Collinsella sp. | reverse complement strand
GACTTCCTGCGTTTCGATAACGAAACGGGTACCTACATCGTTTCTGCCGAGGGTGCCGGAGTCGTAACCAACGGCGAAGTGAACAATACCGTGCTCCCGGCACAGACTTCGGCTGCCGGCCGCAAATGGAAGACGCTGACCTTTACCGTTCAGGACGCTACCAACAAGACGCGCATCAAGATCGAGGCGCAGACCTATAACGAAAAGGGGTACCGTATCAATATCGACAATATCGTCGTTATGGCTGCCGACAAGACGGAGGTGACCGAGAAACTGCCGGCCCCCGAGCTTGAAAAGATTACCTATACGCCCGCCAAGACTTCCATCGCATTTGCGTGGGAAGGCGTGAAGGGGGCGACCTCCTATGAGGCTTCCGTGGCGCAGCAAACGCGTCCCGACTTCAGGAAAACCGTCGAGACAGAGGATTCGAACTGCGAGTTCGCCGATCTGGAACCCGGCCTTTATATCTTTACCGTCAGGGCGCTTTACGCCGGGAATGCGGAATTCAATTCCGACCCGACGCAGAAGGTCGTGGGGACTTTGGGCTTCGCGGCTGAAAAATTAGCGACGCCAACAGAATTGGCGGCTGCCGACGTGACCTCCTCGGGGGCCAAGATCAGCTGGGCCGAAGTGAACGGCGCCGCCAATTACCGGGTCGTGGTCAAAACGACGTTCGATGGGCAGGAGGTTGCCTCGACGATCGTCGGCGCCACCAGCTATACGGCTGCCGGGCTCAAGGCCGGTACGGATTATACGGTTTCGGTTCAGGCGCTCGTCGGCGACGGCGTTGAAGTTCGCGCCCGCGCCCGGCACCTCGCCGAGGCCCGTGATCTCCACGGGAACGGACGGACCCGCGCTCGTGAGCTTCTGGCCCTTATCGTTGGTCATCATACGCACACGGCCGACCGCCGTGCCCGCGATGATGATATCGCCCTGATGGAGCGTGCCGTTCTGCACGAGGAGCGTCGCGATGGGGCCGCGGCCCTTGTCAAGGCGCGCCTCGATGACGGCGCCGCTGGCGGCGCGGTTCGGGTTGGCCTTGAGCTCGCCGACCTCGGCGGTCAGCGCGACCATCTCGAGCAGGTTATCCACGCCCATACCGGTCTTGGCGGAGATCGGGCAGACGATGGTGTCGCCGCCCCAGTCCTCAGCCAGCAGGTCGTACTTCGTGAGCTGCTCCTTGATGCGCTCGGGGTTCGCGTCCGGCTTATCCATCTTGTTGATCGCCACGATGATGGGGATGCCGGCGGCCTTGGCATGGTTGATGGATTCGACCGTCTGCGGTTTGATGCCGTCCTCGGCGGCGACGACGAGGATGGCAATATCCGTGATCATCGCGCCGCGGGCACGCATGGAGGTGAACGCCTCATGGCCCGGGGTATCGAGGAAGGTGATGGGCTTGCCCTTGATCTGCACCTGATAGGCGCCGATGTGCTGCGTGATGCCGCCGGCCTCGCCGGAGGCGACGTGCGCGTTGCGGATATAGTCGAGCAGGCTCGTCTTGCCGTGGTCGACGTGGCCCATGACGGTGACGACCGGTGCGCGCGGCTTAAGGTCGGCGGGATCGTCGTAGAACGAGAAGGTGTTCTCCTCCTCGGGGGTGATGATCTTGATCTGACGGCCCAGGTCGTCGGCAACGAGCTCGACGAGGTCGTCGGACATGGACTGTGTCATGGTGAGCGGCGTGCCCAGCAGGAACAGGCGCTTGATGATGTCGTTGGCCGGAACGTCGAGGGCCTCGGCGAGCTCCTGGACGGTAACGCCCTGGGAGACCTTGATGGCGTCGAGCTCCTCGGGGTTCACGCCCTGGGCCAGCGCCTCCTCTATCTTGCGCTCCTCCTGCGCCTTGGCAGCCTCGCGCTCGCGCTTCTCCTTGCGCTTCTTGCGGCGACCGGTGGACTCGCGAGAGGCCTCCTCGACGGCAGCACGAGCCTCCTCGAGCACCTTCTCGCGGCTGTACTCCTCGGCCTCGCGAGCCATGCGGCTGTAGTGGTCCTCTTCGTTGTTGTGACCGCCCTTGCGCTTCTTGCCCTTGCCCTGCTTATCGGGGTTGGGGAAGTCCATGCCAGCAGCGACGTTGTTGCTGGCGTTGGTGCGATGGCTGTGCGGACGACTCTCGGAGGCGTTGCGCTCGGAGTTGTTGTCGGAGGCGTTGCGATCGTTACGAC
>USHT01000298.1 GCA_900554455.1 uncultured Collinsella sp. | reverse complement strand
GTCGCGCCCTTGAAGTTGAACGTCAGATTGTCCAAATGCGGCCCGCGCAGCGTCGGCCGGTCCGCCGTTCGTTAGAACGGCGGAACTAAATCAACTTAAAGCCCTTGCGCTTGCCTACGGAGAGGGTGTCGCCCAGCTTGAGGGCGCTGGGATCGATGTTATAGCTCTTGGGAGCCACCGCCTTGCCGTTGATCTTGACGCCGCCGCCGTCGATGTCGCGACGGGCCTGGCCGGCGCTCGCCGAAAGACCCAAATCCTTGAGCAGGCCGGCGAGGTAAATCTGGCCCTCGTCGTTGACGGCCAGCTCAACGTGCTTCTCGGGGAAGTCGGCGAGCTGGCCCTCCTTGAACACGCGGTCGAACTCGGCCTGAGCCTCGTCGCCGGCACCGGCGCCGTGGTAGGTGTCGCACAGGTCGCGACCCAGAGCGCGCTTGAGCTCATAGGGATCGGCAGAGCCGTCGGCCAGGGCGGCGTCGATCTTGTCGACCTCGGCCGGGGTGAGCGAGCTCGCCAGGCGGTAGTACTTGCCGATCATCTCGTCGGGGATGGACATGGTCTTGCCGAACATATCCTTGGGAGCATCGGTCAGGCCGATGTAGTTGCCGTATGACTTGGACATCTTGCGCACGCCGTCGGTACCCTCGAGCAGCGGCATGGTGAGCGCGATCTGCGGCTCCATGCCCATCTTCTCCATGAGCTCGCGACCAGCGAGCAGGTTGAAGAGCTGATCGGTGCCGCCCATCTCCACGTCGGCCTTGATCTGCACGGAGTCGAAAGCCTGCATCACGGGATACAGGAACTCATGCAGGGCGATCGGCGTCTGAGACTGGTAGCGCTTGGTAAAGTCGTCGCGCTCAAGAATGCGGGCGACGGTGAACTTGGAGCACACCTGCAGCAGGCCGGCCAGGTCCATCGAAAGGATCCAGTCGCCGTTGTGCACGATGGTGGTCTTCTCGGGATCCAGGATCTTCATGGCCTGGCTCACGTAGGTCTCGGCATTGGCCTCAATCTGCTCCTGCGAAAGCTGCGGACGCGTGGAGTTCTTGCCCGAGGGGTCGCCGATCAGCGCGGTGCCGTTGCCGATGATGAGGGTGACGTTGTGGCCCAGGTCCTGGAACTGACGCATCTTGCGCAGGGGCACGGCGTGGCCCAGGTGCAGGTCGGGGCTGGTGGGATCGACGCCGAGCTTGATGTTGAGGGGCTCGCCCTTCTCAAGCTTCTTGCGAAGGTCGGCCTCGGGAACGATCTGCGCGGCGCCCGAGGTGATGATACGCATTTGCTCGTCAACAGACAGCATTGGGTATCCTCCTTTTGCTATAGCACCCTCGCCGAAAACGGCGGTGCTGGAAGTCCATAAACTCTCTTATGATAACAAACTGACGCGACGCAGCACCTACGACAGGAAAATCCTCGTCCTGCCGCATGCGTCAATGGCAACTGGCAGACGTGTACCGTCACGCTCGACCAGATAGCGTACCTGCCGACGACGCAAACAGTCGCGGCAACGAACCTGTCCCGTCGCATCGGTGGCGCAGACGCCCTCGGCAGTCAGCAGGCAGTGCTCGCACACCATGAGCTCGGGACGGTCGGCGTCGACCGAACCCAAGACGCCGGGTTCAGCGGCCAGTTCGGCAATACGCTCCGCATCATTGCCGAGCAACTCGGCCGGCAAGTACACCCGCCCCGCACCGAATCCGCGCAGCCAGGTAAGCGTGGCCCGATTCGCGCAGAACACCGGCGCCGCCACGTCAAACGTCACGCCCAGCTCGCGAGCGATCGCCACCTGCCCCAGGTTGCGGCAGACGATGCGCCCGGCACGCTGCATCAGTGAGCGGGTCCAGTCAGCGTCACTCGCGCGGCACACCTCGTCAAGCACCACAACGGCGTCGGACAAATCGAGTTCTCCGCGCGGGTCGGCATCCATCAGCTGCCAAGCAAAAACCATGCGAGTGGGAACCGCGCACTCCACCAACTCCGTCGATGCACCGCCATCCACCGCAACGCCCTCAAAGGGCAGCACTTCAACGGCACGCTCAACGGGCGCAATCGCATCCGCCTCGGCCCGCACGCGCTCCAACACCGCCGCCGTCTGATCCAACACGCCGGCGCTGCGAATCAGGTACACCTCGCAGCCCGCGTCCACCTTACGCTTGCAATGCACGACGATG
>USHT01000297.1 GCA_900554455.1 uncultured Collinsella sp. | reverse complement strand
CTTTGGCTATAACGCCGAAGATTAAGCCTCGGCGTTCATGGCAGGCTCTCGCACATATCGCACAAAGGTGCTTGTCCTCGACAAGACGAAGCTCAAGGAAACCGACCTGATTTTGACGATGCTCGACGAACGGGGGCGGCAGGTGCGTGCCGTGGCCAAGGGCGCACGTAAGCCTGGCGGTCGCCTTGCGGCCCGTTGCGAGCTCTTCTGCACCGTTGATATGCTGCTCGCGCATGGTCGCTCGCTCGACGTGGTTTCTCAGGCGGAGCTTATGGAGGCGCCGCTCGGTGCCGCTCCTGACTACGAGACGACCTGTGCCGCCAGCGCGATTGCCGAGGTTGCGCGTGTGTGCTCGTTCGAGGATGCCGAGGATCCATTTACCTTTGCCATCACGCAGCGGGCGCTCACGCTTATCGGCAGCGGGCTCGACTCGGCACATATGGACCTGCTCGTGGCGGCCTTTGTCTTTAAACTGCTGTCGCACGTTGGCTACCGACCCGATTTTTCGGCATGCGTGCTGTGCGGAGACCCCATGCTGTCGTATTTTTCACCACAGGCGGGCGGTCTCATGTGCGGGTCGTGCGCGTCGAGCGTTCCGGGTGCCGAACTGGTGTCGACCGGTGAGGTCGCGTGGCTGCGCGCCCTCATGTCCATGACCTTCGATGCGCTCATGGCCGAGCGAATCGACCCGCATACGGCGGCATTCTTGCTCGGGCTTTCGCATGTTTGGGCCGCCACGCACACCGACCAGCGGCTCCGTGCGATGGAATTCATGTTGGGTCGGTGATGATGCGCATGGGCGGGCTGCTTGTGGTAACATATCGGCCTGTTGGTACCTCGACCTTGGTTGCTCGCTCCACCGGCGGCTTCCCAGTCCGAGGCGAATCGAGTCGCCCGATGGCGACGCAAAACGAAAGGTGAAACAATGACTGTTTCCAAAGAGCGCAAGGCGGAGCTGACCGCCCAGTTCGGTAACTCCCCGGTCGATACCGGTAACCCCAAGGTTCAGGTCGCCATCCTGTCCGAGCGCATCAAGGAGCTGACCGAGCACATGAAGTCCCACCAGAAGGACTTCCACACCCGTCGTGGCCTGCTCATGCTCGTTGGCCGTCGTCGTCGTCTTCTCTCCTACATCAAGAAGAACGACATCGTCGAGTACCGTGAGCTCATCAAGGCTCTGGGCATCCGCGACAACATCCAGTAAGGATTTGTACATGCTAAGAGCGTCCTACGCAGCGGGGCACTCTTTTTGTGTAAGGGCGTGAACAATCACGCTCTGAAGCGTGGCGGGGGCAGGGGGCCCGCGTCACATGAGAAGCCCGCAGGCAAGGGGCCTGTGGGGTAAAGGAGAACAATGACACTCGTATCCAAGACCTTTGAGCTGTACGGCAAGACCTACACCTTTGAGTCCGGCGAGCTTGCCAAGCAGGCCACTGGCGCCTGTCTGGTCAAGCAGGGCGACACCACGATGCTCGATACCGTGGTCGTCTCCAAGGAGCGCAAGAATTACGACTTCTTCCCGCTGACCGTCGACTTCAACGAGAAGATGTACGCTGCCGGCCGTATCCCGGGTGGCTACCTCAAGCGCGAGGGCCGTCCCAGCGAGAAGGCCACGCTCACCGCGCGCATGATCGACCGTCCGATTCGCCCGAGCTTCCCGGACGGCTTCCGCAACGAGGTACACATTGTCGCTACCTCGCTCGTCGCCGACCAGGTCAACCCCTTCGACGTCATCAACGTCATGGGTGCCTCCCTGGCCATGACGCTCGGCGGCGTGCCCTTCGAGGGCCCGCTTGCCTGCGTGCGCATCGGCCGCAACGTGGAGACCGGCGAGTTTATCGTCAACCCCACCTACGAGGAGCGCGAGAACTCCGATCTGGACCTGGAGCTGGGCGGATCCGCCGACTTCATTTCGATGGTTGAGGCCGGCGCCGAGGAGATCTCCGAGGACGACATGCTCGCCGCTATGAAGTTTGGTCAGGAGGCCCTCGCTGCCTTCTGCCAGGCCCAAGACGAGTTTGTCGCCGAGTGGGAGCAGGTCAACGGCGCTATCGTCAAGAAGGAGTACCCGCTCGACCAGCCCGTCGAGGAGGTCCAGGAGCGCATCTTCGCCCACTACGACGAGATGGCCGCTGCCCTGCGCGACGCCGACAAGCTTTCCCGCATCGG
>USHT01000296.1 GCA_900554455.1 uncultured Collinsella sp. | reverse complement strand
CCAAAAGGACAACCTGGTCGATACTGATACCGTGCATCATGCCGTTGTGGGCGACACGCCTGAGTACGAGTGGGCGTCGAGCCCCCGCACGCGCCAGATTCTCGCCGGTCTTATTAGCGATGTGCCCTGGGAGGGCACGGTGGGCGAGCTTTCGGGCGGCCAGCGCCGTCGCGTGGACCTCGCGCGCCTGCTGATCGGCGACTACGACGTGCTCATGCTCGACGAGCCCACCAACCACCTGGACATGCGCACCATCAACTGGCTCGCGCGTCACCTTAAGGCCCGTTGGCAGCGCGGCCAGGGCGCGATGCTCGTGGTCACGCACGACCGCTGGTTCTTGGACGAGGTCTGTACCAGTATGTGGGAGGTCCACGACGGCCAGGTCGATCCCTTCGAGGGCGGTTACTCCGCATATATCCTGCAGCGCGTGGAGCGCGACCGCATGGCCGCAGTTACCGAGGAGCGCCGTCGCAACATGGCGCGCAAGGAGCTCGCGTGGCTGAGCCGCGGCGCCCAGGCGCGTTCCACCAAGCCCAAGTTTCGTGTTGATGCCGCTCGCGAGCTGATCGCCGACGTGCCGCCCGTGCGTGACGAGCTGGAGCTCAAGCGCCTCGCCGTGAGCCGCCTAGGCAAGCAGGTTATCGACGTGGTCGACGTGGACGCCGGCTATGCGGATGCCGGCGGCGCGCCCAAGCAGGTGCTCTCCGATGTGACCTGGCTCATTGGTGCGGGCGACCGCTATGGTCTTTTGGGTGAGAATGGCGCTGGCAAGTCGACGCTGCTTGACGTGATCCAGGGCAAGATTGAACCCACGCGCGGCCGCGTGAAGATTGGCCAGACAGTGCGCTTTGGCGTGCTGTCGCAGCAGCTCGAGGAGCTCGAACCCTACATGGGCGACACGATCCGCGAGGTGCTTGGCAACTATAAGAAGTACTACGTCATCGACGGCAAGGAGACTTCGCCCGAGAAGCTCTGCGAGCGCCTGGGCTTTACGACCCAGCAGCTCTGGAGTCGCATCGGCGATCTTTCGGGCGGCCAGCGCCGTCGCCTGTCGCTGTTGCTGACGATCCTGGACGAGCCCAACGTGCTCATCCTGGACGAGCCCGGCAACGACCTGGATACCGACATGCTGGCGATTGTCGAAGATCTGCTCGACGGCTGGCCCGGCACGCTGATCCTGGTGACGCACGACCGCTTCTTGATGGAGCGCGTGACCGACCAGCAGTGGGCGCTGCTCGACGGCCACCTGACGCATATGCCCGGTGGCTTGGACCAGTACCTTCGCCTGTGCAATGCTACCGCCGAGGGCGAGCCCGTGGGCGCGCCGAGCGCCAAGACCGGCACGTTTGACACCGGTGCCGCGGCAGCTGTGGCCGAAAAGCCCAAGTCGAGCGGTCAGCCCAATGGCCTTTCCAACGCCGAACGCCAGAAGCTCCGCCGCGAGGTGAGCTCGCTCGAGCGCAAGATGGAGACGCAGCGCGCCCGCGTTGAGGAGGCCGAGGCAGCAATGGCCCAGGTCGATCCCACCAACTACACGGCGCTCGGCGAGCAGCAGGCAAAGATCGACGAGGCTCACGCCGCCATGGACGAGCTGGAGATGGCGTGGCTCGAGGCTAGCGAAAAGCTCGAGGGCGAGGAGTAGACCAGGATGATCAAAGCTGCGTTTTTCGATATCGACGGCACGCTGCTGAGCTTTAAGACCCACCGGATTCCGGCGTCGGCTCAGCAGGTGCTCGACAGCTTTCGCGAGCAGGGGATTGCGTGCGTGATCGCCACGGGTCGCCCGACCTATCAGATGCCGGATTGGCTGTTCGACCTGGGCTGGGATGCGTACATTACGCTTTCGGGCCAGCACTGTTTTGATGCCGAGGGCGTCTACCGCAGCTGTCCGATTGACCCGGACGACGTTGCGGTGATCGTGGGCCAGGTGGCACAGGGGCGCTACGACTCGCTGTGCATGCAGGGCGAGAACTCGTTTGTGAACCGCCTGTCCGAGCGCGTGGTGACGGCTGGCAGCAACGCGGGAATCGTCTACCACGAGGAGCCGTTTGAGCATGCCTTTGATGCGCCGGTCTACCAGTTCTGCGCCTTTGTGGACCCGGCCGACGAGCATATCGTGACCGACGCCGTGTCGCATGCGCTCACTACGCGCTGGTGCGATCTGTTCTGCGA
>USHT01000295.1 GCA_900554455.1 uncultured Collinsella sp. | reverse complement strand
CTTCTTCTCCAAAGCCCTCCGTTCTAGTACGTTTATACATATCATGAAGACCGTCATATTCTTTTGCACGATAGCCATATTTTACGCCATCAAAGCGCTCCAGGTTGGAGCTTGCTTCTGCGCTGGCAATAATATAGTATGCCGGAATCATATATTCCATAGTTTTGACAGAGAAAAATTCTACAATTGCTCCCATCTGGGTCAGCACTTTCAGGGTTTCCATAAAGGCATCTTTTACCTCTGGCGAAATTCCCTCTGACAGATATTCCTTCGGAACACCAAATTTCATTCCTGTAATCTTATCTGTCATCTCACTGGAAAAATCCAGGTCTTTTCGGTCAATGGAAGTACTGTCTTTCGGATCATGGCCAGCGATCACTTCCAGAAGTGCTGCGCAATCTGCCACATCTTTTCCAATCGGTCCGATCTGATCCAAAGAGGAAGCGAATGCCACTAGACCATAACGGGAAACTCTGCCGTAGGTTGGCTTCAGTCCGGTAACACCGCAGAACGCTGCTGGCTGACGAATGGAGCCGCCGGTGTCCGAACCCAGCGAGAGCGCGACTTCGCCCGCGGCGACAGCGGCCGCGGAGCCGCCCGAGGAGCCGCCGGGCACGCGCTCGGTATCCCAAGGGTTGTTGGTACGGTGGAACGCCGAGCTCTCTGTGGAGCTACCAAAGGCAAACTCGTCCATGTTTGCCTTGCCCATGGGCAGACAGCCGGCATCGAGCATGCGCTGGACGCAGGTGGCGGTGTAGACGCTCTGGTAGTCCCCGAGCATATGGGAAGCGCAGGTGGTGCGCGTGCCCACGAGGTTCATGTTGTCCTTAATGGCCAGCGGCACGCCCGCAAGCGGGGGCAGCTGCTTTCCGGCGGCACGGTCGGCATCCACGCGCGCAGCGGCCTCGAGCGCAAGCTCGGGCGCCACCTGCAGGAATGCCTGGACCCCGCCCTCGCGCGCCTCGATGGCGGCAAGGGAAGCCTGGGCCACCTCGGTGGCGGTAAAGTCGCCGGCGGCAACGCCCGCGGCGATCCGGGCGGCGGTAAGGGAATCGAAGCTCTGCGCCATTACTCGCTCTCCCCCTCTCCCAAAATGGACGGCACGCGGAAGTAGCGCTCACGCGCGCTGCCGGCGTTTTCGAGCGCAACGTCGAGCGGCAGATCGCGCTCGGGCTCGCGCAGGTCATCGCCCATCACGTTGGACAGGCTTCCGATGGGATGGAACGTGGGCTCCACGTCGGGTAAGTCATATTGCAGGACGGGCTCGAGCATCTGGACGGCGTCGTTCAGGTAGGACGTCATCTGGGTGAGCTCGTCATCGGTCAGTGCGATCTTTGCGTACTCGGCGATGCCGCGCACGTCTTTCTCGCTGAGTGCCATAGGCGCTCCCTTCCGCATAACAGTTAAACCGCTCTAGTATACAGGGCAACGCCGGCTTGGAGCAGGCGCTTTACCCAAATGCAGCGAAAACGTAACGAGGGTGGCGGGTTGGCAGGCGGCGGGCCGGCGGTTCTGCAGCGAAACCGCACCGTCCATAGCGAAAACCGTCCCGCCCACAACGAAGACCGTCCCGTCCACAACGAAGACCGTCCCGTCCACAACGAAAACCGTCGCGTCCGAAACGAAAACCATCACAACATTCGACGCTTTTCGCCAAAATCGAGATTTTCATCGAATGTTGTGATGGTTTGGAAGTCCCGACCACCACAAAAGTGCCCGTCCCCTTTATGGTGGTTCTGAACGATGCTTTATGCCGAGGCCTTGGCCTTGCGGCGCTTACGGACCGCGTGGATCACGATGTCCAGCAGCAACAGCACAATGGCCACGACCACAATGAGCACGGCAAACTCGCGCTTGCCCCAGTGGCGACCGACCAGCGACTTTTGCTTGTCGACGTCCTTCTTGTTGTACTTGGTGCGTACGCAATGCACCAGCAGGCGATGGTCGTTCACGCCGTAGGGCGTGCAGGTGACGAGCGTCACTTTGTCGGCGCCGGGCTCGATGGTCAACGACTCCATCTCCTCGGGCAGCACCACCTCGGAGTCCACCATCTTGTAGGCGAGCGTCTTGTTCATGGTGTGCAGTAGCACCAGGTCGCCGGGCTCCAGCGAGTGTATGTCGTCGAACATACTCAGGTTGCGCATGCCCGAGTGCGCGGTGAGCACGCAATGCGTCGAGGTGCCGCCCACCGGCAGGCTCG
>USHT01000294.1 GCA_900554455.1 uncultured Collinsella sp. | reverse complement strand
CCCATCTACACGGTCAACGACGGCCGCATCGTCTTTGATGGCCAGGACATCACCGAGCTCACCACCGACAAGCGCTCGCGCGCCGGCCTGTTCCTGAGCTTCCAGGCCCCGGTCGAGATTCCGGGCGTGCCGCTGTCGAGCTTTTTGCGCGCCAGCATCGCCGGCCGCCCCGGCCTGGAGATGAAGGGCAAGGAGTTCCGCCGTCGCGTCAAGGAACTCGCGGCCGAGCTCAACATGGATACCGCATACCTCAACCGTGAGCTGGGCGTGGGCTTCTCGGGCGGCGAGAAGAAGAAGGTCGAGATGCTCCAGCTCCTGTTGCTGCAGCCCAAGCTCGCCATCCTCGACGAGACCGACTCGGGCCTAGACGTCGACGCCCTGTCCACCGTCAGCCACGGCATGGACGCCTACCGCAAGAGCTGCGACGGCTCCATGCTCATCATCACGCACAACACGCGCATCCTGGAGCACCTGGATGTCGACCGCGTCCACGTTATGGTCAAGGGCCATATCGTGCGCGAGGACGACGCCTCGCTGATCCCCTGGATCGACAAGAACGGTTTTGAGACCTTCGAGCGCGAGGCCGCCGAGCAGCGCGCCCAGGCCGAGGCCGCCGCTGCCGAGCAGCAGGCGTAAAGGGGCGACGCAATGAGCAAGAATCGCACCGAGGTCGCGGACATCGACCGCAGCCTCTACGACTTCACCTATGGCGAGGAGGGATTCGAGCGCCTCGACGCCGGCATCACGCCCGACATCGTGCGCGAGATCAGCGCCAAAAAGGACGAGCCGCAGTGGATGCTCGACCTGCGCTTAAAGTCCCTCGATATTTTCAATCGCTTCCCCGACCCGACGTGGGGTCCCTCCATCGAGGGCCTGGACATGGACAACATCGTCACCTACGTCAAGCCCAACACCGACCAAAAGCACGACTGGGAGTCGGTGCCCGACGACATCAAGTACACCTTTGAGCGCCTAGGCATCCCCGAGGCCGAGCGTAGCTACCTGGCGGGTGTCGGCGCGCAGTACGACTCCGAGCTCGTCTACCACAACATGCAGGACACGGCGTCCAAGATGGGCATCGTCTACTCCGGCATTGAGGAAGCCCTGCACGATCCGCAGTGGGAGCCGCTCATCCACGAGAAGTTTATGACGCTCATCCCGCCCACCGACCACAAGTTTGCGGCCCTGCACGGCGCCGTGTGGTCGGGTGGCTCGTTTGTCTACGTACCCAAGGGCACCAAGCTCGACTTCCCGCTGCAGAGCTACTTCCGCCTCAACGCCAAGGGCGCCGGCCAGTTTGAACACACGCTCATCATCGTCGAGGACGACGCCGACCTGCACTTTATCGAGGGTTGCTCCGCGCCCAAGTACAACGTGGCAAACCTCCACGCCGGCGCCGTCGAGCTCTTTGTGGGCAAGCGCGCACACCTGCGCTACTCGACCATCGAGAACTGGTCCAAGAACATGTACAACCTCAACACCAAGCGTGCGCGCGTGGACGAGGACGGCGACATCGAGTGGATCAGCGGCTCCTTCGGCAGCCACGTGGGCTACCTCTACCCCATGTCCATCCTGGCCGGGCGCAAGTCGACCAGCAGCTTCACCGGCATCACGTTCGCCGGCGCAGGGCAGAACCTCGACACCGGCTGCAAGGTCGTGCTCAACGCGCCCGAGACCTCGGCAACTGTCGAGACCAAGGGCATCTCCAAGAGCGGCGGCATCCAGACCTTCCGTAGCTCTATCGTGGCCACGCCCAAGGCCGAGGGCTCCAAGGCAACCGTGAGCTGCCAGTCGCTCATGCTCGACGACCAGAGCCGCTCCGATACCATCCCCGCCATGGACATCCGCGCCAAGAACGTCGACATCGGCCACGAGGCCACCATCGGCCGCATCGGCGACGACAAGGTGTTCTACCTGATGAGTCGCGGTATCTCGGAGGAAGAAGCCCGCACTATGATCGTCAACGGCTTTGCCAACCCGGTCTCCAAGGAGCTGCCGCTGGAATACGCCGTCGAAATGAACAACCTGATCAAGCTCGAGATGGAAGGAGCGATCGGATAATGAAACAGGAAACCAACACCGCTGCCACCACGCTCGAGCAGGTCAATGCGATGCCGGCTGCAACTTGGGGCTGGCTGAAGATGAATCAGACCAAGCTCGAGCTCTCTGACGAGCTTGCCGCCGCTCCCGCCGAGACCGTTAA
>USHT01000293.1 GCA_900554455.1 uncultured Collinsella sp. | reverse complement strand
GTCGTCATGAGCTGCCAGATAGTCAAAGTAGTCGCTTGCCTTGATGAGGTAATCGCCGTGACCGGCCTGGTTGAGCGTAAAGTCCATCCAGGGTTCATCCTGGTAGTAATCGGCAAAGGGGCGCTCGTTGGTATAGTGCGCCGTCGCCAGATGACCATAGCCGTCGCGTGCCTCAATCTCCAAGGCGACCTCACGCCAGCCGTCAAGCATGGCGGCTCGACCTTCTTTGCGGTATCCGGCAACCTCGCCGGCAAGCGTCCACACCATCGGATATGCACCGTAGCGCGCCACCAGGTAGCGGGCGAGGTGCTTTTGGTGTTCCACGGCATGCTCGCCGAGAATGGCAAACGCCCACGCTTGCCCAAGTGCGTTCACTAAGCCCGCATCGGCAATATAGGCCATGCGGCGGTCGAGCTCCCGCTGGTAGAAGGCCACATTAGGCACATCTTCCACGCCCTTGGCCATGCCACCGTCAATCCAATAGCGATCTCCTGCGCCCATGTCAGAGCGCAGGTTGGTCTGATAGACGGTAAAGCCCTGCTCGGCACGTAGGTCGACCATACCGCGAAATTGGCTCGTCATGCCGGGGTGGTTCGACGCATCCCAGCTCTCACGGTAGGCAAACTCCCAATGGGTATCGCCCAGCCAAAAGAACGGCGTACCATCTGAATAGGCAAACATGCGCGAATCGTCTGCAACGCGGATAAAACCGTGGCGATACAGATCGAGGTCGCCCGCGTACGGCACGGCCTCGACGCGGCCCGTGCAGCCATTAAGACCGGTCTGCTCGGGAGCCTCGATAACATAGTTCCAGGCACCCAGCTCGGTCGGGGCAAACGACACGCAGTAGGTACGCCCACCATCCCAGTAGGCCTCGCGGCGAATTACCCTGCCACTCGAGCCGGTGAACTCCGCCCAAATCTCAACATCCAAAAACGGGTTATCGAACGAACAGGCGCTCTCAAACGTCAGAACAACCGGTCGCCAAATCTCGGCAACGGCATCTTGATTCAACGTCATATCCATTGCAGACCCCTCTCTGGTCTTAGTCTTGCTAGTTCAGTCCTCGCTCACGGGCGGATGCCATGGCAAAGTCAACGATCGCCTGGGCATCTTCGGCACAAATAAAGCCTTGTGACACCTCGATCGCCGTATCGCGCTCACATAGAGCGCGATAGTTTTCGAGCGACCCGTACAGCTCTTTGAGCATCGATGCCGAGAACGACTCCATGTGGCCAAACAGCCCGTCCTTATCGCTCGTCTTATCGACCGTGCCCTGCCCCGGCTCCACCAAGCTCGTGTTGGAGTAGCGGGCAAACGGATGCTCGAGCAGGCAGGTGCGAAGTCCGCCCTTGGTATTTCCCAGGGCATCCTTTACGTTCTCGCCGCTCGCGTCCAGCTCAATGCGTGGACAGGTTGCCGGAGCCGCACCCGTACGGACCCAGCGGAACAGGTTACGGAATGCAGCATGGAACAGATACTGCGACGGATAGGCGTTTGCCTCGGCATGCTTACCGACATACACCGGCAGATGGTCGATACGCTTAAGATCCTCGTCGTCTTGGTAATAGTCGACGTAACTCCACTGCGTATCGTGGGAAGCACCCGTCACCTCGTACAGCCGGTACTTAAAATCGGGATCGTCGCTATCGGGCATAAGCGTGCGCCAACTCTCAAAGCGACCGTTCTCGCTTTCGGTCTGAAGGGCGATAAACGGCTCCTCGACGTGCTCCACACGCAGTAGATGGTGTGCGTATTCCCGGCAGCATTCATACTGGTTGACAGGAATGCACATCGAATGGATGCCGCCGCCAGACAGGTATCCGTCAAACACGCGGCCGTCACGGCGCACCTCCTCGCGATAGGCAAAACTGTTAAGGTAGCGGAACAGATAGGCGCCGGACTGAGACCATCCTGTAAGGCAAATTGCCTGGCGAGGATAGTCGCGGATCGGGTTAAGGTCGGAGTCTCCGCGCAAGAGCCACGCAAGATCGGTCAGCATATCCCAAAACAGGCCAGTCTCGTAGGAGATGTCCATGTCGGGAAGCGCGCCGCCGCGTACGAGCTGTTCCGGGTCAAAGTCAAAGGGCCGCTCGGGAGTTGGGTTTGCCCAGCTCATGAAGGCATAGCGATCGGGATTGAATTCCTTGAGCTTAGCGATGGTGTTGGGCTTGCTGGTAATGCCCACATAGATATCGCCAGAGCGCACAAACTCG
>USHT01000292.1 GCA_900554455.1 uncultured Collinsella sp. | reverse complement strand
AGGCCGGGGTGATCTGCTTGGCAAGCTGCTTGCCCAGCTCAACGCCCCACTGGTCGTAAGAGTCGATGCCCCAGACCGTGCCCTCGACAAACGTGATGTGCTCGTACAGTGCGATGAGCTCGCCGAGTGCGAACGGGGTCAGCGTGTCGCCAAAGATCGAGGTCGTCGGACGGTTACCCTCAAAGCAGCGGGCCGGGACGATCTGCTCGGGCGTGCCCTCGGCACGAACCTCGTCGGCCGTCTTACCAAAGGCGAGCGCCTTGGTCTGGGCCAGGAAGTTGCCCAGGAACAGCTCATGCACGTCCTGACCGCTATCGGTCGCAGGGTTGGCGGTATTGGCAAAGGCGATGAAATCGGCCGGAACCACCACGGTGCCTTGGTGCAGCAGCTGGTAGAAGGCATGCTGGCCGTTGGTGCCGGGCTCGCCCCAGAAGATCTCACCGGTGTCGGAGGTCACGGCGCTGCCGTCCCAGCGGACATGCTTGCCGTTGGACTCCATGGTGAGCTGCTGCAGGTAGGCCGGGAAACGATGCAGGTACTGGCAGTACGGCAGCACGGCGTGGCTCTTGGAACCGAAGAAGTTGACGTACCAGACGTTGAGCAAGCCCATCAGCGCGACGGCGTTGTTCTCGAGCGGCGTGTTGCAGAAGTACTCGTCGATGGCGTGGAAGCCCTCGAGGAACTGCTGGAAGCGCTCGGGACCGAGCACGACGATCAACGACAGGCCCACGGCGGAGTCAACGGAATAGCGGCCGCCGACCCAGTTCCAGAAACCGAAGGCGTTGGCGGGGTCGATGCCGAAGGCCTCGACCTTGTCGAGTGCGGTGGAGACAGCGACGAAGTGCTTGGCCACGGCCTCGGCGTTCTGCTCATCGGAGCCGTCGATGGCGCCCTGAGCCTTGAGCTGCTCGAGCATCCAGGTCTTGACCTCGCGGGCGTTGGTGAGGGTCTCGAGTGTGGTGAAGGTCTTGGAGACGATGATCACGAGCGTGGTCTCGGGATCCAAACCCTTGAGCTTCTCGGCCTGGTCGTTGGGGTCGATGTTGGAGATATAGCGGCAGTCGATACCGGCGTCGGCATAGGGACGCAGAGCCTCGTAGGCCATGACCGGGCCCAGATCGGAGCCGCCGATGCCGATGGACACCAGGTGCTCGATCTTCTTGCCGGTAACGCCCTTCCACTCACCGGAGCGCACGCGCTCGGCGAAGGCATACATGCGGTCCAGGACCTCGTGCACGTCGGCGACGACGTCCTGGCCGTCGACGATGAGCTGGCCCTTCTCGCTTGCCGGGCGGCGCAGCGCGGTGTGCAGGACAGCGCGGTCCTCGGTGGTGTTGATGTGCTCGCCGGAGAACATGGCGTCGCGGCGCTCCTCGAGCTTCACCTCGCGGGCAAGATCGCACAGCAGCTTGACGGTCTCATCGGTCACCAGGTTCTTCGACAGATCGAAGTGCAGGTCACCGGCGTCAAAGCTCAGCTTGTTCACGCGCTCGGCATCGGCGGCGAACCAGGCCTTGAGGTCGATACCCTCGGCCTCGAGCTTCTCCTGATGGGCCTCGAGTGCCTTCCAAGCGGCAGTCGACGTAGCATCGATAGGTGCGGCAACAGTTGCCATAGAGTCCTCCTCAGCATACGGGCGCACGCCTCCATGCGCCCGGACATTCAGATGCCACTATTCTAGCGCAGGTCAAGACTACAATCAGCGAGCGTTGCCAATCGGCCCCCAAACGGCAACCGATTAAAAAGGGACAGGCTTATTTTGGCAGGTCAAACGCTTTACCAACCAAAAATAACCCGTCCTTTTATGGCAAGTATTAGGCCGCGGCGCAGATGCTACCGAGCAACTCACGCAGAGGAGACCCGATGCCCCCCAGCAGTTCGGGCGCGATAATGGCAAAAACGGGAACCTCACCGGTGCCCACGACAGCAGGCGCCTTGCCCTCCGAGAGAATGCATCCATAAGGGACAAAACCGTCTTCGCTGGCATCGAGCGCCGCCATGCGACGGGCGAGTTCGCGTGCAAAGCCAGCAGTATCGGCATCGCCGATCGCCAGGACAAAGTCCACGCCTTCGTCGGTCGCCAGGGCCACGGCTTCGTCGATCAGTTCGTCTCCCCCGTCGCCCCCAACCGAGCCGCAGCGGAAAAGCACACGCTCGAGTAGGGCTCGATCAAGCGAGCCAAGTGCCGCCGAGACAAGCTCATCGCGCGTATGCTTGTC
>USHT01000291.1 GCA_900554455.1 uncultured Collinsella sp. | reverse complement strand
GTTGCCGGTGTGGTTGGCCTGTGCAACCTGGATCATATCGATGCCCGCGCCCTCGAGCAGCTTGGCGAACTCGCAGGCCTCGTCGGGCAGCAGGCCGCCCTTGCCGCGCGGCGTGCCGTCGGGGTTCTCCATGATCACGGGGAGCTTGTACTCCACCATCAGCTGCAGCGCAGCCTCCTTAATGGCGGCGACGACCTCCAGCGCATAACGGACGCGGTTCTCGAACGAGCCACCATACTCGTCGGTGCGCTTGTTGAGGATAGCCGAGCACAGCGAACCCACCAGGCGGTCGCCGTGGACCTCGATGGCGTCGATGCCGGCCTGCTGCGCGCGGGCGGCCGAGGCGGCGATGGCCTCCTTGATCTGGGTGAGCTGCTCTACGCTCGCCTCGTTCACAAAGTGCTGCATGTCGTGATGCAGCTTGGCGTAGGCCTGCTTGCGGATCTCGTTGGACTCGGCCATCTTGGCGGCGAAGGTCTCCTCGTCGCCGGCGGCTTTGGCCTCCTGCGCGGCCTTGGCGGCGGCCATGGAACCCATGACCATGCGGCCGACGCCGGGCACGTCGTACTCGGGGTGGAACAGCTGCAGCGCAACCTTGGCACCGTGCTTGTGGACAGCGTCGGCCAGGGCCTTAAACGTGGGGATCTGGGCGTCGGTCGCCAGCTTGGGCGTGGGGCTCGCGGTCATGACGGGAGCAACGTCACCGATGACGATGTAGCTCACGCCGCCACGGGCCAGGTGCTCGTAAAAAGCCAAGCTGCGCTCGCCAATGGAACCGTCGCGCTCCTCGTAGCCGATGGTCAACGGCGGGAACATAATGCGGTTCTTGAGCTCAAGGGGGCCAACCGTAATGGGCTGGAGCAGCTTGGATGCAGGTGCGGTCATGAACATTCCTCTCTTATAGGCGCGGCGGCGATGATGCCGCGTAGCTGTCTAGAGGATATGGCATGGAGGCACAACGGAAATCGGCGAATATCAGGTGCCGGCAGGTGGATGGGGATGGGCGGGGCGGCCCGTCGGTTTATCTCAATCTGTAACATCTACTCGGCAAAACCGGGTCTTACTGTTACAGATCGAGACAGTCCCCAACAGCACCGCCCCGTTCGGGAAACGACCGCCACAGGGGCGGCGGGCAGAGACTTACTTTTTTCCTCGGCTTTTCTTGACGGCATCTCTTCTGTTGTAGTACCTTGTCTCCGTCTAAAAACGCGTGGACTTTTCTGGGCGCTAGCCACCTTTTTGCCACGCAACCGAGCAGTCGGTTGCGTGGCTTTTTTCGTCTTGGCAGCAGGTACCACATGCACCGCCAGAAGACCGCACGAGCCCACCTTCCGACTGCAGGGAACAGACGCACGAGACGTGCATCTGCAAGACAGCAGACGGAAGGGAGCCTAATGGCAGGAACAAACACAATCAAGCAACAGGCCGCCGGGGCAGGAGCCATGGGCGCGGGACAGGCCAAGGCGGCGCTCCAGGTCTTTGCGGGCGGTGCCTGCTACGGCGCGATGGCCACGACCTACAAGCTCGCCTACGCCGCGGGCTTCACCTCGGCACAGGTGGTGGCGAGCCAGGCGTGGTTCGGCTGCCTCTTCTTCGCCCTCGCCACGCTCGCAGGGCACGCGCTCGGGCACCGCTGGCAGCGCGTGGGCTGGAAGCTCGCCCTTAAGCTCATGGGCCTGGGAGCCCTCACCTGCCTCACCTCAATCCTCTACTGCTACGCCATGAGCGTGCTGCCCGCCCCGGTGGCGCTCACGCTCCTCTTCCAGTTCACGTGGCTGGGACTCGTGTGGCAGACCGTCATGACGCGCCGACCGCCGAGGCCCCTCCAAGTGGCCTCCGCCCTGGTCATCGTCTTCGGGACGGTGTTCGCCAGCGGCGTCTACAAGACCGGCATCACCGGGTACGACCCCGTGGCCCTGCTCTGCGCGCTGGGGGCGACCGTGTCCTGCTTCCTCTTTGTCACCCTCTCCGGCAAGGTCGAGGCCCCCTGCTCGTCCGAGCAGCGTGGCGTCATCGTGTGCGCGGGCTCCGTGGTCATGTCGCTCACGGTGTGCCCGGACTACGTCGTCTCGGGCGTCCTCGCCCAGGGCATCCTGCCCTTTGCCGTCATCGCCGGCTTCTTTGGCATGCTCTGCCCGGTCCTGCTCTTCGGCATGGGCTCTCCGCACCTGCCCGCAGGCCTCTCCACTGTCATGGCCGCCGCGGAACTCCCCGCCGGCCTGTTCATCGCCATGATCGTCCT
>USHT01000290.1 GCA_900554455.1 uncultured Collinsella sp. | reverse complement strand
GGGCTCGTCAAACAGGATCACGTCGGGGTTGAGCGCCAGCGTGCGCGCAATGCACAGACGCTGCTGCTGGCCGCCCGAAAGCGCGTAGGCGCTCTTGTCGAGCTTGTCTTTGACCTCGTCCCAAAGCGCCGCGCCGCGCAGGCTTTCCTCGACCATGCGGTCGAGCTCGCCGCGGTCGGTGATGCCGTGGCGCTTAGGCGCAAACGTGATGTTGTCGCGAATGGACTTGCGGAACGGGTTGGGCTGCTGGAACACCATGCCAATGGAACGGCGCAGCTCGTAGGTGTTTTCGGTCTTGGTGTTCACGTTGCGCCCGCGATAGTTGATCTCGCCCTCCACGCGGCAGCCGCGAATCTCGCGATTCATGAGGTTGAGGCTACGCAAGAAGGTCGACTTACCGCAGCCCGAAGGCCCAATGAGCGCCGTGATCTCGCCCTTGTGGAAGTCGAGCGACGTATTGTGCAGTGCATGGTGGTCGCCATAGTACACGTTGACGTCCTTGGTGGAGAGCACAACCTCGTCGCTCACGGCCTTGCCGCTCACGCGCACGCGCTTCTCGCTCTCCCCCACGCTCGACAGGAAGTCCCGGGTGTCGGACGATGCCGCTTCGGTTGCGGGCGTTGCTTTCATCTCGCTCATTCGGCCGTCATCTTCCTTGCCAGTTGCTTGCCCACAATGCGGGCGATTACGTTAAACAGCAGCACGCAAATCATCAGCAGTGCAGCGGTGCCCCAGACGATCTGCTGGGCCTCGGGGCTGCCCTCGCCATAGATCTTGTAGATGTGCACGGCGAGCGACTCGCCGGGACGGAACACGTTCCAAGCGCAGGTGGGGCTCGACAGGTTAAAGCTCAAGAAGCTCAGGCGAACCGGCGAGCTCATACCCGAGGTAAAAAGCAGTGCTGCGGCCTCGCCAAACACGCGACCGGCCGAAAGCACGATGCCGGTCACGATAGCGGGCATGGCCTCGGGAATCAGGATGTGCAGCGTGGCCTCCCAGCGAGTGAGGCCCATGGCCAGGCACGCATCGCGCTGGGCCTGCGGCACGTCCTCGAGCGCCTGCTGGATCACGCGCACCAGGATGGGGATGTTGAACATGGTGAGCGCGACGGCGCCGGAGATGATGGAGTACTTCCAGCCCAGCTGCACCGAGAACACCAGAAAACCGAACATGCCGACAACGATGGAAGGCAGCGAGGACAGCGTCTCGATGGCGGTGGAGGCAATGTCGCGGACGGGTCCGTCGGGTGCGTACTCAACCAAAAAGACCGCGCCACCCAGGCTGATGGGCACCGAGATGATCAGGGTGATCAGCAGCAGGTAGAACGAGTCGAACAGCTGGTAGAGCACGCCGCCCTGCGTTCCGTTGGCGCGCGACGGCTCCGTGAGAAAGCCCGGCTGGAACAGTGTCGAGATGCCCTCGAACAGGATATAGGCCACCATGGAGACGACGATGAGCATGACGATGGCGACGATCGCCGTCAACACGCCCGTGGCGAAGCGGTCCTGCTTTTGGACACGCCCGAGCCTCGCCTCGTCGACATGGATGCGCGTGCTAGCCACGAGCCTTCGCCCCCTTGCGGCCGATAAGGTGGATGATCAGGATGAAGATGAGACTCATGCCCATCAGCAGCAGGCCGAGCGCCCACAGAACATCGTCTTGGGCCGAGCCCTCGGCATAGACTGCCATGGACGTGGTGAGCGTGGTGGTGATGGTCGAAGCCGGCGACAGCAGCGACGTCGGCATGGCCTCGATGCCGCCGATGACCATGCGCACGGCGAGCGTCTCGCCAAAGGCGCGCGTCATGCCAAGGATGACCGCGGTCATGAGCGACGGCATGGCGGACTTGAGCACCACGTGCCAGATAGTCTGCCAGCGGGTGTAGCCCAGCGCGAGCGAGCCCTGGCGGTAGCCGTCGGGCACGGCGCGCAGGCCATCGACCGAAAGCGTGGTCATCGTCGGCAGAATCATGACCGCCAGCACGATGGCGCCGGGCAAGATGCCCAGACCCGTGCTCACGTGGAAAACGCTCTTCATGAGGCCGACGACCACGTGAAAGCCAATCAGGCCAAAGACGACCGAGGGAATGCCGGTCAAAAGCTCAATGAGCGGCTGAAAGATCTTAGAGCCAAACTTAGGGCTAATCTCGACCGCAAAGATGGCAGAGCCGATGGCGATGGGCAGCGCGATAAGCGTGGAGAGCACCATGACCGCAAACGAGGTGACGATCAGGGGCAGGGCGCCGGT
>USHT01000289.1 GCA_900554455.1 uncultured Collinsella sp. | reverse complement strand
GTCCTCGATCTCCCAGCGATGCGCCACGAGCAGAATAAAGTCGCGTGCACCCAGGTTGAACTCGCTCGCGCGGTGGTACTCCAGGCAGTTGAGTCGTGTATTGTGGCCATTGCACCAACCGAGCTGGAAGGGACGGCCGCCAAACATGAGAAAGCCCAGTTTGTCGGCATCCTTGACGCCCTCGAGCTCCGGCGCGCTTGCTACGTACTTGCTGCCCTCGGGGATGGGCGTGGCGGAGAGCGCCTCGAGCACGGGCGACGTGAACTCGGACGGAACGTCATCCCAAACGTTGCCATAGGATTTGAACTCGGGATCGTTGACAGAGTAGATATGCATGTTCACTCCTGTTCGTAAATGTGACTATACGAACATTCTAGAACAATCGCGTACTATTTTGAGCATTCAATACGAAAAAGCACCCCCGCAAAAAGCGAAGGCGCTTCTGTTGCAATCAATACCGCAAGCAATGAGCGAAGAAGTTGCTCACCAAAAAGGCGACGCGCAGTTTCTTCATTAGCCGAGATAGCCTTTAAGAAACTCAATAGCGCCCAAGCACCAATGGTCGACTTCTGGCGCATGGGGCTTCATCAACGCGTGTCCTCCTTCAGGATACATGACCCCCTCATGGTGCACCCCAGCTGCGTCCAAAGCATCAACCATCTTTTTATAATTGTCTGGCGATACGATGTCATCATCGGCGCATTGCCAAAGATATGTCGGCGGATACTGCTCCCACACATGCTGATTAATGCAGAAATCTTCGAGCGCGTCGCGCCCAGCCTCGCCACATACCGAATCAATAAATCTATTGTCTGATGTGTTCTCAAGGCCATGGAGATCAATCGGCGCATAACACAGGACCAAGGCTTTGGGCGCCTCACATCCGTAGGACGCAAACCCCTTGTTGTCCGTCCCCCACTCGGCAGCCAAATGCGCACCAGCAGAAAAGCCGATAACTGCATAGCTTTTAGCAACATTAAATACCGCTGAATTCTCGAGGACAAAACGGACGGCTCGATTTAGATCGTCGATTGGACGCGGCATCAAAGGCTCGATCCTCACCCTGTATGACAGAACGAACACGTTATAGCCCGCATCGTTGAGCTCGGGGGCAACAGGAAAGCCTTCCATCTGGTGGCAAACGCTCTGATAACCTCCGCCTGAAAGCGCAATGATAAAAGGAGCCCCCGGTCTCCCAGGAAAGAAGAACAATTTCACGTTGCGTCGAGTCGGGTCACGGATGCAGTCGGCCTCATCCCAAATATCGTAGGCAACCCGCCCCCCGGCATCCACAAGTTCGACAATCCGATTCAATCCGCGTAAAACACGAGCAGCTGCATATGGATTAGTATCAGAATTCATATGAGACACAATGGGTTTATCCCACATGCGCTCCCAAGTTGAAGGCCGGCAAAGCATAAGGTGCTCGCCAAAGCCAGCGAACTCAGGAAGGAGCGCAATTTCGCCAAACGTCATATCGGCAGTAATTGTCATAGCTAGTCACTCCAAAAAATGAGGGTGGGCTCGCGTGAATCAACGACAAGCCCACCATATGCAATCTGCCGCGGGGTTTTCGGCAGCTTACATTCCGAATAATTGTCTACTCCACTGTTGCCTCTTCATCAGAGCGATACATGATGTAAACGAGAACGAAGTTAATAATTAAACCGACGACATTGCAAAGAATTGCGCCGATGAGGCTGCTCATATCACCAGAAGGGTCCATATAACCGGGGAAGCTAAAAATGCCGCTCGACGTCATAACGAACGTACGGGTGTTGAAAATCGCTGGGATAACAGCACTGATTGCTCCGGCGATCATGGAAGCGATAACGATCTTCTTGTGCTCCAAGATGATGCCGTACAGTGCCGGTTCCGTAATCCCGAAAAAGCCCGTAACGGCACAGCTGAACCCAAGACTCTTTTCACTCGGATCCTTCGAGCGGAGAGCGAACGCCAAACAAGCACCGACGACACCCATGCTGCAGCAGAGAAGTCCAAGGATAGGATCGGAGCCGACGGTCATAATATTGTTGATGGAAAGCACGATCAGGGCCCAATGGAGTCCAAGGGGAATCATAACAAGACCGAATATCGGCCCGAGAATAACGCCGCAAAGGATGGGGCTGAACTGATAGACCGCCAGCACTGCAGCCGCAAGCAAAGAGCTCGCCTGCTGAATAACGGGGCCGATCACAAGGAGCGAGACAGGGGCGGCAATAGCAACCGTCAGGAACGGGACGAGCGCAAATGCCACAACATCGGGAAGAACCGCCCGCAGCCCCTTAT
>USHT01000288.1 GCA_900554455.1 uncultured Collinsella sp. | reverse complement strand
AGTACATGGCTGTCGGACAGCACCACGATGCGGTCCACGTTGCGGGCGATCTCCTCCATGCTGTGGCTCACCAAGATCACCGTGGCGATTGACCGCAAGATGCGCAAGGCCTTCCTGGTGACCTTTGAGAAGGTCGATGCGAACTTCCGCGAGATCTTCGCCATGCTGTTCCCGGGTGGCCAGGCGCATCTGGAGATGACCGACCCCGAGCATCCGGCCGAGACGGGCATTGAGGTCGTGGCGCAGCCGCGCGGTAAGCGCATCACCAAGATGATGCTCATGTCGGGTGGCGAGAAGAGCCTGACGGCGCTCGCCCTGCTCTTTGCCGTATACCGTACTCGCACGGTGCCGTTCTATGTGCTGGACGAGGTCGAGGCGGCGCTCGACGACGCCAACCTGTCCAAGCTCATCGGCGCCCTCGATGTGCTGCGTTCCGATACGCAGCTCTTGGTAATCTCGCATCAGCGCCGTACTATGGAGGATGCTGACGTTCTCTACGGCGTCTCGATGCAAGCCGACGGCGTCAGTCGCGTCGTCTCGCAAAAACTCGATCGCGAAACCGGAAAGGTCGTGAATGCATAATGGGATTCTTTGACGCACTCTCGCGCGGACTTGAGCGCAGCCGCGAGGCCCTTAACGAGGTCTTCTACTTTGGCGGTGAGGTCGACGAGGATTTTTGGGAGGACCTTGAGGACACCCTCGTTATGGGTGACATGGGTGCCGAGGTCGCCATTCAGGTCTCCGATGACCTGCGCGATGCCGCGGCCAAGAAGAACCTCAAGACCGCCCCGCAGCTTCGCCGCGCCCTGGCCGAGCAGCTCGAGGGCCATTTTGTGCCTGTTGAGCGTGACCCGTTTTCCGATACGCCGAGCTGCGTGCTGTTTGTGGGCATCAACGGTGCCGGCAAGACCACGACGGTCGGTAAGATCGCGAGCGCCATGGCCGCCCGCGGCAAGAACGTGGTGATCGGTTCGGCCGACACCTTCCGCGCCGCCGCCATCGAGCAGCTTGATGTGTGGGGCCAGCGCGCCGGCGTCCCCGTCATCAAGCGCGACCGCGGCTCCGACCCTGCAAGTGTTTGCTACGACGTGCTCGACGAGGCCGACAAGCGCGGCAGCGACCTGGTGCTTATCGATACCGCCGGCCGTCTACACACGAGCCCTGAGCTCATGCGCGAGCTTGCCAAGGTGGTCAATGTGACCCGTAAGCGCGCCGCCAATATGGCCGCCGGTCCCATGCCGGTCTCGGTCGTGCTTGTGATCGATGCCGCCACTGGTCAGAACGGTCTGAACCAGGCGCTCGAGTTTAACGAGGCGCTGGGCCTGGACGGTATTATCATGACTAAGCTCGACGGCACGGCTAAGGGCGGTATTGCCATGGCCGTGGCCGAGAAGCTCAAGCTCCCGATCCTGCGCATCGGCGTGGGCGAGCAGGTCGATGACCTGCAGGAGTTCAATGCCAAAGATTTCTGCCGCGCCCTGGTGGGCGAGTCCAACTAAGGAGTAACCAGTGTTTGATTCCCTGAGCGATCGCCTCAACGACACATTTGACCGCCTGCGCGGCAAGGGTAAGCTGACCGAGGCCGATATTACTTCGGCCATGCGCGATATTCGCATGGCACTGCTCGAGGCCGACGTTAACTTTAAGGTCGTCAAGGAGTTTGTCGCCAAGACCAAGGAGCGCTGCATGACCGCCGAGGTCATGGAGTCGCTGTCGCCGGCGCAAAACGTCGTCAAGATCGTGCTCGACGAGCTTACCGAGATGCTCGGCTCCACCGAGAGCAAGCTCGTCTTTAGCAACCGCATTCCCAATGTCATTATGCTCGTGGGCTTGCAGGGCTCCGGTAAGACCACGGCGGCCGTAAAGCTGGCCTACCTGCTCAAGAAGCAGGGTCGCTCGCCGTTGCTCGCCGCGTGCGACGTCTACCGTCCCGCTGCTGCCGACCCGGTCGATATCGCCAAGGGCGCCATCCAGGAGGCCGTCGACCACCTGCGCGACGTGGTCATTGTCGATACCGCCGGACGTCTTCAGATCGATGAGCAGATGATGCAGGAGGCCGTGGACATCAAGAAGGCCGTCAAGCCCGATCAGGTGCTGATGGTCGTCGATGCCATGATCGGTCAGGATATCGTCAACGTCGTCTCGACCTTCGCCGAGCGCACCGACTTTGACGGCGTGATTATCTCTAAGCTCGATGGCGACGCCCGTGGCGGCGGCGCGCTTTCCGTGCGCCAGGTGACCGGCAAGCCCATCAAGTTTGTGAGCATGGGCGAGAAGCCCGATTCGCTGG
>USHT01000287.1 GCA_900554455.1 uncultured Collinsella sp. | reverse complement strand
ATCCAGAACGGCTCCGCCTGGTGGTTCAACGACAACGAGGTCGGCATGCGCGAGCAGCTTACGGCTCTGGCTAACGAGGGCGTGTTGGGCAACTTTGTGGGCATGCTTACCGATTCCCGCTCCTTCCTGTCCTATCCGCGCCACGAGTACTTCCGTCGCGTGCTGTGCAGCGTGATCGGCGAGTGGGTCGAGCAGGGCAAGTACCCGGCCGACATGGAGCTGCTGGGCGAGGTTGTGCGTGACATCAGCTACAACAATGCGGTCCGCTACTTTGGCTTTGACCTGGACACCGTCGAGGCCTAAGCCCGCATCGAATCACATTGAACCCTGGGCGCCGTTGCCACACGCGGCGCCCCGTTTTGCTTGCACGCTAACAGACATCTAAGGAGACACATAGATGGAGAACATCAGCTACGATGCGCTCGAGAAGATCGGCTACAAGGGCTATCTGCTGCCAAAGGATGCCCCCGAGAAGGTCCTGCAGTTTGGCGAGGGCAATTTCCTGCGTGCCTTCGTCGATCGCTTCTTTGACATGGGCAACGAGGCCACCGGCTGGAACGGCAAGGTCGTCATGGTGCAGCCCATCAGCGGTGCCTTTGGCTTTGCCGACGGCATCAATGCCCAGGACGACCTGTACACCGTGCTGGTGCGCGGCAAGGAGAACGGCAACACGGTTGACGAGTCCCGCGTGATCAGCGCCTGCAGCCGCTGCCTTAACCCGTATCGTGAGGACGACTACCGCGCCATGATGGAGGTCGCTGTCTCCGACGACCTGGAGATCATCGTCTCCAACACCACCGAGGCCGGTATCGCCTATGACCCGTCCTGCAAGGCCGACGACATGCCACCTGCGAGCTTCCCCGCCAAGCTTGCCCAGGTGCTCCACACCCGCTGGGCTGCCGGTAAGCCGGGCGTCATCGTCCTCGCCTGCGAGCTCATCGATCACAACGGCGAGGAGTTGCTGCGCATCATGAACCAGTATGTGAGCGACTGGGGCTGGGAGGACGAGTTTGCGCAGTGGATGGCTAACGACTGCACCGTCTGCACCACGCTTGTCGACACCATCGTTCCGGGTCGCATTCGCGATCCCAAGGAGGCCGCGGCGGTTGCCGAGCGTCTGGGCTACGAGGATCCCTTCCTGGCCGTGCGCGAGCCCTTCCAGATGTGGGGCATCCAGGGCGACGAGTCGCTTGCCGAGAAGCTTCCCTTTGTGAAGGCTGGTCTTCCGGGTGTCTTTGTGACTCCCGACGTCACCCCGTACAAAAAGCGCAAGGTCCGCATCCTCAACGGAGCCCATACCGCCTTCGTTCCGGGTTCCTGGGTTGCCGGCTTTGATATCGTGCGCGACTGCATGCATGACGAGACCATTCGCGGCTTCATGAACACCATGCTCTACGACGAGGTCATTCCGACGCTTGCCGCCGACTTGGATGTCGAGGACTGCAAGGCCTTTGCCGCCGCCGTCGAAAACCGCTTCGACAACCCGTTTATTGATCATGCGCTGCTCTCCATCTGCCTCAACTCCACGGCTAAGTGGCGCGCTCGCGACCTGCCCACGCTCAAGGACTACGTTGCCGAGACCGGCAACCTGCCCAAGTGCCTGGCGACGAGCTTCGCTACGCTCATCTCCTTCTACACGCAGGAGCTCGTGTCCCGCGAGGGCGACGGCCTGCACCTGCGTCGCTCCGACGGCACCGAGTACACCGCTCAGGACGACGCCTTCGTACTCGATTTCTACGCCGCCCACGCCGGTGCCGACGATGCCCAGCTGGTGCACGACGTGCTCACCAACGAGCAGATGTGGGGCGAGGACCTTACGCAGATCGCCGGTCTTGAGGAGTTTGTCGTCAGTGCGCTCGCCGTCGTGCGCACCGAGGGTGCCAAGCAGGCCTTCGCCAACGCTCAGGCGTAAATTTCCGGCGCAGACGCGGGCGCGGGACGGCGTGCCCGCGTCTCGACTTCTGCTCAACCTGTAGGGTTAGGACCATTTGCAATGAACACTATCCAGATCAATCCGGCCGACAACGTGATCGTCGCGCTGTCGCCGCTTGCCAAGGGCACCGCCGTCGCGGTTCCCGGGGTGGGCGAGGTCGTGGCTGCGGAGGATATTCCGCAAGGCCACAAGATGGCTGTGCGCTCGATTGCCGCCGGCGAGGACGTCATTAAGTACGGCCTTCCTATCGGACACGTGACGGGCGATGTCCAGCCCGGTCAGTGGCTCCACACGCACAATGTGAAGACCAACCTTTCGGGCGAGGTCGAGTACACCTACAACCCCACGCATCCGGTCGTTGAGTCGGTTGAGCC
>USHT01000286.1 GCA_900554455.1 uncultured Collinsella sp. | reverse complement strand
GACCATCTCGGGCCTGGCGTGCGGCCGTCCCATCCGCGGCAACGTCGCCTTCCTGGGTGGCCCGTTGCAGTACCTCTCCGAGCTGCGTCATCGCTTCTACCTTACGCTCAACCTGGACGAGGAGCACCGCATCGTGCCCCAAAACGCCCACCTGTTTGTAGCGAGCGGCGCCGCCATGGCGCACGAGTCCAACAAGCTCAGCACGTTCCCGCAGCTCATCGAGGCCATCGATGCCCTGGGTGACACGCAGGGTGCCGAGGTCGAGCGCCTGGATCCGCTCTTTGCCACCGACGAGGATTTTGCCGAGTTCAAGACCCGCCACGACACCGAGGTCGTCCCCAAGGGCAAGCTCGAAGGCTACACCGGCCGCGTGTTCATCGGCATCGACGCCGGTTCCACCACCATGAAGGCCGCGCTCGTGGGCGAGGACGGTCAGCTGCTGCACACCTGGTACGGCAACAACAACGGCGACATTCTGGGCACGGCCAAGGTCATCATGGCCGATTTCTACAACCACATCCCCGCCGGCTGCACCATCGGCCACGTGACCACCACGGGCTATGGCGAGGCGCTGCTCATCGAGGCACTCAAGGCCGACTCCGGCGAGATCGAGACCGTCGCGCACCTGCGCGGCGCCAAGGCGTTCCTGCCCGGCGTCGAGTTCATTCTGGACATTGGCGGACAGGACATGAAGTGCCTGCGCGTCAAGGACGGCGTCATCGAGCACATCATGCTCAACGAGGCCTGCTCGTCGGGCTGCGGCAGCTTTATCGAGAGCTTCGCGGTCTCTATGAACATGGACGTGCGCGCGTTCGCCGATGCCGCCATCCATGCCAAGGCCCCGGTCGACCTGGGCAGCCGCTGCACGGTCTTTATGAACTCGCGTGTCAAGCAGGCGCAAAAGGAAGGCGCCACGGTGGGCGACATCGCGGCCGGCCTGTCCTACTCCGTCATCAAGAATGCCCTGTTCAAGGTCATTAAGCTGCGCGACCCCAAGGAGATCGGCAACCAGGTGATCGTCCAGGGCGGCACCTTTATGTCCGATGCCACGCTACGCGCGTTTGAGCAACTCACCGGCGTTCACGCCGTGCGCCCCGACATTGCCGGCTGCATGGGCGCCTACGGTGCGGCCCTGCTCGCCCGCGATCGCGCCGGCGCCGACGGCACCTCGACCATCCTCTCGGCTGAGGACATCGCGCACCTCACCGTGACGCAAAAGCATGTCCGCTGCGGCCGTTGCTCCAACAACTGCCAGCTTACCGTCAACGACTTTGGCGGCGGCAGGCGCTTCATTACCGGCAACCGCTGCGAGAAGGGCGCCGGCCACAAAAAGCAAAAGACCGAGGCCCCCAACCTCTTCAAAAAGAAAAACGAGTTGCTCTTTAACCGCGAGGTGCTGAGCCCCGACGAGGCCCCGCGCGGCACCGTCGGCATCCCGCGCGCGCTCAACATGTACGAGAACTACCCCTTCTGGCACGCGTTCTTTACGCGCCTGGGCTTTAGCGTGCAGCTGTCCGACCAGTCGAGCAAGAAGACCTACCAGGCGGGCATCGAGTCCATGCCGTCCGAGAGCGTATGCTATCCGGCCAAGATGAGCCATGGCCACGTGATGAACCTCATCGACCGTGACGTCGACTTTATCTGGATGCCGTGCGTGCGTTGGGAGCGCAAGGAGGATCCGACGGCTGGCAACTGCTATAACTGCCCCATCGTCATGAGCTACCCCACGGCGCTGGCGCTCAATATCGACGAGATCCGCGAGCAGAACATCGAGTTCCTGTACCCGTTTGTGCCCTATCACGATAAGACCGAGCTCAAGCGCCGCCTGTACCAGGTGCTCGCCGTCGACCGCGTGGCCGATTCGCAAGCCGGCCGCGGCCGCGTGCGCGGTCCCAAGATCACGCGCTCCGAGGTCGATGCCGCCGTCAACGCTGCCTTTGAGGCCGACGCGCGTTTCCACGAGGATATCCAGACCATGGGCGAGGAGGCCCTTAAGTGGGTCGAGGACCACGGCGGCCACGGTATCGTACTCGCCGGCCGTCCCTACCATAACGACCCCGAGATCAACCACGCTCTGCCCGAGCTTATCTCGAGCTTTGGCTTTGCGGTCTTTACCGAGGATTCGCTTGCGCACCTGGTGAAGCCCGAGCGCCCGATTCGCGTCGTCGACCAGTGGATGTACCACAGCCGCCTGTACGCCGTCGCCCGTTTTGTGACGATGCGCAACGACCTGGACCTGATCCAGCTCAACTCCTTCGGCTGCGGTCTGGACGCTCTGACCACCGATCAGGTGCAGGAGATTCTGGAAGCCAGCGGCAAGA
>USHT01000285.1 GCA_900554455.1 uncultured Collinsella sp. | reverse complement strand
CGGGAGCCACCGCTAAGTTATCCCCCGGCATTCAGAAAATCTAAGTGCCAAAAAATAAGATTTTTTGACTCCGTGTTGTATAACCCGCCATTCGTGGGTACCATTCAACGCGTACGCAAACAAAAAGGGTTAATTCGCGTGGTATAACCGCGCGGCCCAAAAAGGAGGAGACAAGCATGTCGTCTTTGAAGCCGCTTGCAGATCGTGTTCTGGTCAAGCCCGACGAGGCCGAGCAGAAGACCGCTTCTGGTCTGTATATCGCCAGCAACGCTCAGGAGAAGCCGCAGCGCGGCACCATCGTTGCCGTGGGCGCCGGCAAGGTCAACGACAAGGGTGAGCGCATCCCCATGGACGTCAAGGTCGGCGACGTTGTCATCTACGGTAAGTTCGGTGGCAACGAGGTCAAGGTCGACGGCGAGAAGTATCTGCTGATGCGCGCCGACGACATCTACGCTGTCGTCGAGGCCTAGTCTCGTCAGAATCTCTGATTCGTCTTTGAACGCGTCCGCCGCATAGGACTCGGAAGCGGCGACGCGAGTCACATTTCTTTTGGAGGATTACCTACCATGGCAAAGAACATTACGTTCAACACCGATGCCCGCGCTAAGCTTGCCAAGGGCGTCAACACTCTGGCCGACGCCGTTACCGTCACCATGGGCCCCAAGGGCCGCTACGTTGCGCTGCAGCGCACGTTCGGTGCCCCGACCATCACCAACGACGGCGTTTCCGTCGCTAAGGAGATCGAGCTCGAGGACAACATCGAGAACATGGGCGCTCAGCTGGTGAAGGAGGTTGCCACCAAGACCAACGACACCGTGGGTGACGGCACCACCACCGCAACTCTGCTCGCCCAGGCCATCGTCAACGACGGTCTGCGCAACGTCGCCGCTGGCGCCAACCCGCTGGCCATCCGTCGCGGCATCGACAAGGCCGTTAACGCCGCCGTCGCCGAGATGAAGAAGCAGGCCAAGCCGGTCGAGACCAAGGAGCAGATCGCTTCCGTCGGTACCATCTCTGCCGGTGACCCCGAGGTCGGCGAGAAGATCGCCGAGGCCATGGAGGTCGTGGGCAAGGACGGCGTCATCACCGTCGAGGATTCCCAGACGTTCGACATCACCATCGACACCGTCGAGGGCATGCAGTTCGACAAGGGCTATGTCTCCGCTTACTTCGTTACGGACAACGACCGCATGGAGGCCGTGATGAAGGATCCGTACATCCTCATCACCGACCAGAAGATCTCCAGCGTTCAGGACATCATGCCCGTTCTCGAGGCTGTCCAGCGCGCTGGCCGTGGCCTGCTCATCATCGCTGAGGACATCGACGGCGAGGCTCTGCCGACCCTGGTCCTCAACAAGATCCGTGGCGCCCTCAACGTCTGCGCCGTCAAGGCCCCGGGCTACGGCGATCGCCGCAAGCGCATTCTCGAGGACATCGCCGTCCTCACCGGTGGCCAGGCTGCCCTGGACGAGCTGGGCGTGAAGGTCGCTGACATCACCGCCGATATGCTCGGTACCGCTAAGTCCGTCACCATCTCCAAGGACAACACCGTCGTCGTCGGCGGCGCTGGCTCCAAGGAGGCCATCGACGCTCGTATCGCTCAGATCAAGGGTGAGATGGAGAACACCACCTCTGACTTCGACCGTGAGAAGCTCCAGGAGCGCCTGGCCAAGCTCTCCGGTGGCGTTGCCGTCATCAAGGTCGGCGCTGCTACCGAGTCCGAGCTCAAGGAGATCAAGCATCGCGTCGAGGACGCCCTGCAGGCTACCCGCGCTGCTGTCGAGGAGGGCATCGTCGCCGGTGGCGGCGTCGCCTTCATGGACGCTGCTCCTGCGCTCGACGCCGTTGAGCTTGACGACCCCGAGGAGAAGATCGGTGTCGACATCGTCAAGAAGGCTCTGACCGCTCCGGTCGCTACCATCGCCAAGAACGCTGGCTTTGAGGGCGCTGTCGTGGTCGACAAGGTTGCCGAGCTGCCTGCCGGCCAGGGTCTCAACTCTGCCAACGGCGAGTGGGGCGACATGATTGAGATGGGCGTCCTCGACCCCGTCAAGGTCAGCCGCGTCACCCTGCAGAACGCTGCTTCTGTCGCCAGCCTGATTCTCATCACCGAGGCCACTGTCTCCGATGTGCCCAAGAACACTCAGCTTGAGGATGCTATCGCTGCTGCCACCGCTGGTCAGCAGGGCGGCGGTATGTACTAAGGCCGACAAGGTCTAGAACTCCCACCGGGAATCCGGGGGCGGGACGGGGACTTCTCTCCGGAACGTCCTCGGACATGCAAAGAGGCTCCGCATCGCGCTTCGCGCTGCGGAGCCTCT
>USHT01000284.1 GCA_900554455.1 uncultured Collinsella sp. | reverse complement strand
AAGCCGATCTCGGTTCCGCGCTCGGTAGAGCAAATGGCATAATCGGCCTCGAGGATATCCAGGTCCTGCGGGTCAAACCACAGGTCGCGCGAGGCGTAGGTAAACTTAACGGGTACGACTAACGGCATTTCAGTGCCTTCCTGATATCGAACAGCATGACCTCGATGGCCAGCTGGGGAGTAACGTTTCTGGCGATGTTGCGCTCGGCGGTCGCGACCGCCTCGAGCGCCTGGGTGGCACCCGCAACATTGGTCGCGGCGGCAAGCCGACCGATCGTGTCGCGCACATCCTCGTTCACCACGTCGGCTGCCTCGTCCTGAAGTGTCAGCAGCACATCGCGCATGAGCGTCCGCGCGCTCGCCAGCGCTTCCATGATACCCGAACGCTCGCGCGCGTTGAGTTCGCGCTTGTTGCGGTCCTCAAGCTGCTTCAATGCTCCACGCGACAGGTAGTCGGCGTTTTGCTCGAGCACCTTTTCCTGCGTGGACTTGACCTCGGCGAGCGGCGCCTTAACGGCGACGATGAGCGACTTGGCGCGGCTGAGCACGTCGGCCTCGTCGGCGGCGATGAGCGAATCGATGGCGCGAACCATCTGACGGCGAGCGTCCTGGCGCTCGGCGCTCTTGAGGAACTCGATGCCACGCGCGGGGCTTCCCGCTACTGCGACGGCCATGCGGCAACGTGCAGGATCCTGACCGGTGGCGCGGCCCACGGCCTGCGCGGCGACGGCGGGCGATACCAGCCGAAACGGCACGCACTGGCAGCGGCTCACGATGGTGGGCAGCATCACGTCTGCCGAGGTGCCCAACAAGATGAACATAACGCCCTCGGGCGGCTCCTCGAGCGTTTTGAGCAGCGCGTTGGCGGTGTTGGCGCGCAGCTGCTCGGCACGGTCGATGATGTAGACCTTTGCCTTGGCGCGGATGGGCGCCAGCGGCACGTCATCGAGCAGCTCGCGGGTCTGGGCAATGAGGTAACCCGTGGCGCTCTCGGGCGTGTAATAGTGCACGTCGGGATGCGTATGCCGAGCAACGCGCACGCAGCTGTCGCATGCGCCGCAGCCGTCCTGCTCGCACAGGAAGGCTTGGGCGAGCGCCCACGCGGCGTCGAGCTTGCCCGCGCCGGGCGCGCCCAAAAACAGGTAGGCGTGCGACGCGCGACCGCTAGCGACGGCATTGGTCAAAAAGTCGCGCACGCGCTCTTGGGTGTCGAGCTTGGCCAGCAGGCTTGCCTGAGCGGGGGCCACGTTACTCGGCCTCCTTGGCAAGTGCGGCGGCGACGGCGTCTTGCGGAATGTCGAGACCGTACGCGCGAACCTGCTCGACCGTCTTCTCGAAGACTTCCTCGACGGTCGTAGTGGCGTCGATGAGCTTTACGCGGTTTGGCTCCTCGGCGGCAATTGCGCAAAAACCCTGGTAGACACGCTCTTGGAAGGCCATGCCCTTAGCCTCCATGCGATCTGCCGCACCGCGGTCGGCCATGCGCAGCGCCGCCTGCTCGGGCGTGATGTGATAGACGAGTGTGAGCGCCGGGTGCGTACCCGCGACGGCCAGGTTGTTGGCGTCGCGCACCATCTGGCGATCGAGGCCATCGGCAAACGCCTGGTAGCAGGTCGTGGAATCGTAGAAGCGATCGCACAGGACCACCTTGCCGGCCGCAAGGGCGGGGGCTATGACCTCGTGCACCAACTGGGCGCGCGCCGCCTCGTAGAGCAGCAACTCGCAGGTGTCTCCCATCGCCGTGTTGGCGGGGTCGAGCAGCAAAGCGCGAATCTTTTCGCTGATGGCGGTGCCGCCCGGCTCGCGCAGGCTCACAACCTGGTAGCCAGCGAGTTCGAGCGCGCGGGCAAGCAGGCGCGCCTGCGTGGACTTGCCGGCGCCGTCGACGCCCTCGAGCGTGATAAAGCTATGTTGAGCAGGCTCAAAAGCCATGGGCGCAGCCCCTTCCTACAAGGCGCGTAAATGCGAGTTATAGCAACCAAGCCATGATACCCCAGTGCTCGGCGCGTCCCCAATGGCTAAAGGTGCCTTTCCAAAGTTGCGGTGAAATAGGGGCTGATGGAAGCTCTGAGACCGCCAAACAGTCCCTATTTCACCGCAACATATGATGGGGAATTTTGGATGCTGGGTATAATCGTCGTATTGCATTGAAATGTGGCGAAAGGAGTGGCAATGTCTCGGTATTGCGCCTCGTGCGGCAAGCTTCTTGCAGATGATGCCAAGTTCTGCACCTCGTGCGGTGCACCCGTTGAGCAAACAGCCGCGAGCGATAGCCAGCCCGCTTTTGAGCAGACCGGCTCCCTTGATACGCCGCAAGCCAAGGCGGACGACCC
>USHT01000283.1 GCA_900554455.1 uncultured Collinsella sp. | reverse complement strand
CGCCCTTGACGTTGACGGCCTTAGCCCGAGGCTCAAAGTGTTGTGGGCTGTAGTTTGCCATGGCTTTCTCCCTTTGACACGGATGTATCCATACGCTTCAAAATGTAGGAGCTGATTTTTGAATTCTGTTGCGCAACATTGGTCACCGGCGGATTTTTTGAAATTCGCGCTCTCGTGCTTCACAATTTCGTCACATATGTAGGAGCTGGCGCATCATATTCTTGCGGGATCGAATTGAGCCTGTGATTTGCATTTGCTCCCGCGTCATCCGCCCTATCGGATTCCGCATCCAACAGACACCCCGCCCGCCCCGGTGTAGAGTTAGGACAACGGGCGCGTTGCGCGGACCGCGCTGGAACGAGGTGGACATGGAGCTCGATAAACAACAGATCAAGCGACTGCGCGAGCGCCATCATCGGCGCCATGGCATCCGTCCCGCCCACAGTGAGGTCATGGAGAACGCCGGCCGCTTCCTGAGGCGCGCATTCAACATTCGCGAGGGACGCGCGCCCTATCACGTGATTCGCAAGCGCTTTGTAAACGGGGCGCGCCTGACTGGCTCACACTTATGCATCTTGATCATTGCCATGTTGATCGCGAGCATCGGCCTCGATATCGACTCGGACATTGCCATCGTGGGCGCCATGCTCATCTGCCCGCTCATGGGGTCGGTCCTTGCCATGGCATACGGCATCGCCACGCTCGACCGCGAGATTGCCGTCGAGGCCGTCGCCAGCCTCGCGCTTCAGATGGCCTTTTGCCTGGTCACGTCCACGTTGTACTTTAAGCTCTCGCCCCTTGGCACCACCACGGCCGCCATCATCGACAATTCGACACCGACTGTGTGGGACCTTGCCGTCGCGCTCGCGGGCGGCTTTGCGGGTGGCCTGGGCAACTCGCGCGACCAGGAACCCGCCACGCTCATCGCCGGCGTGGCCGTGGCGACTGCGCTCATGCCGCCCCTGTGCGCGGCGGGCTATGGCATCGCCATCGCAAGCGGGTCATTGTTTCTCTCGGCGCTTTATGAGTTTGGCATCAACGTGGTCTTTATCGCGCTGGCTGCCGAAGCCGTGCTGCTTCTATTGCGCGTGCCGCTCAAGCGCGACCTCAACGGCGACGGCATTGTGACTGCCGAGGAAGATGCCGAGGTCGACGAGCTATCACGCAAGGTGCGCCGCCGCATCATTGTGGGCACGGTAGTCTTTGCCATCCCCTGCATCGTTATGACGGCGGGGTCTATTGGCTCGGCGCAGGCCGGCGTGCAGGACGGCTACGGCGTCACCGAAACCACGCGCGAGCTTGCCGCGGTGCTGCCGGGCTTTAAAGATTACACCGTCGCCGTCGAGACCTCGGCCACCGAAGGCGAGGAAGAGGGCATCGTCGAGCGCGAGATTGTCGCCCATGTGACAACGAGCGAGGCGCTTGGGGCACACGACCGTCACGTCGCCCGAAAGCTCATCGACCTCAACGTGCCCGAACTCGACCGCGTGGAGTTCGATGTCAAGTGATGCCGGCGCGGGACGAATGCTCGCACGGACGCAAGTTATGACGAGGCGCAGACGCAATACGGACACGAGCAAATAGCGGGGTGCAGTTCATACCCGCGCCCCGTTCGCTGTTTTATTGCCGTGAATCAGACGTCCGCATCGACATCGCCAGACTCCACCGTAAACGCCGGATCGGTGCTCACAAGATAAAATCGGGTCACCTCAGTATTTCTAATTAGGTAAATCTGTCCCTGATTGCGTCGGCGCGATATATACGCAACGTGAACCGTGCCGAATTCTTCGCCGTTTTCCTTCTTTAATATCAGGATGTTGGGGTCATCCGTACGCTTAAACTGCCCGTCAACGCAGCTGCCGTCTTTGTCGACCAGTTGCCACCGATGGTTATCCTCTTCAAGAAAGGCCAGGGTTTCCAGACTCGTCTTGTCGTCCCGATAGTAACCGTCAATGGCAAACCCTTCGGAAGCGCATTCCTGCATATAGGACGTTTCCCGGCTTATAGCAAACAGCCCTGTAGCGCCCAGGAGCACAGCCAGGCAGACCACTGCAAGGGTTATCGAAATAGCACGGCGGCTCATGTTAGCCAGACCAATACTTGTTGAACGGAGTGCAAAACATACTTGGTACCTCCGATATCAAAGCAAACGTCACCCGCGGCCCGCCGGCAACTATGTGTTTCTAACATTAAACCATTTGGCTACGACTCGTTGGAGATAGGTTCCATAAACGGACAGTGATATACGGCGAAAGGCCACACTTATCCATTAACCCAGAGTTATGGAGGCCGTTTTTCATATTGCGAGACCGCGGTTTTCGGAAGTGCGGTGAA
>USHT01000282.1 GCA_900554455.1 uncultured Collinsella sp. | reverse complement strand
CGGCAAGCGTCGTGAACGTGCCGCCCGTGCCGCGCCAGCTGCCCGGCATCGACAGCACAGGGTAATCCAGCAGCTTGTCTGTCAGAATGTCGGCGGCAATCTGCTCCACCGCGTCCAAATCGCCGTGGTCGCGAATCGGAATCCGCTGGAACAGGCGCACCGCCCCCATTTGGCAGGAGAAGGAGCAGCGGATGTTCATCCCCTGCCCGATGATGATTTCGGTTGAGCCGCCGCCGATGTCGATGACCATGGAGCCGGTGGGTTCCTCGACGGGCAGATCGGCGCCGATAGCGGCAGCCATGGGCTCCTCGATCAGGTAGGCCTGGCGAGCGCCGGCCTGGATCGTGGCCTCAAAGACAGCACGCTTCTCGACCGACGTGACGCCGGAGGGAACGCAGACGACAACGCGCGGACGCGGGGTCCACGGATAGCGCTTCTCGGACGCCTTGTCGATAAAGTAGCGAAGCATAGCCTCGGTAACATCGAAGTCAGCGATGACGCCGTCCTTCAGGGGACGAACGGCCACGATGTTGCCGGGCGTACGGCCGAGCATGCGCTTTGCCTCGATACCGACCGCCAGGATGCGCTCGTCGTTCTTGTCGATGGCGACGACAGAGGGCTCGCGAATGACGATGCCCTTGCCGCGCACGGAGACAAGCGTATTTGCGGTGCCGAGGTCGATGGCAAGATCGCCCGCATAGCTACCGAAGAACATATCCATCAAAGAAAACAACGCAACTCCTGATGTGTTGGATGATTGCTGGAAAACTACTAGCTCATGATACTAGCGCAAGCCCGGCACCTCACTTGCGGTGAAGCGCCGGGCAAAGCTAAATCCCATAAGGTCACTACTGGTTGTCAGCAGCCGAGAAATCCATATCGAGCGAGGAAACGGCCCAGCCGATATGATTGTCGGAGCGCACGAATTTGACG
Source organism: uncultured Collinsella sp. (assembly GCA_900554455.1). Taxonomy (GTDB): domain Bacteria; phylum Actinomycetota; class Coriobacteriia; order Coriobacteriales; family Coriobacteriaceae; genus Collinsella. The sequence continues at coordinate 1,403 of USHT01000282.1, read as the reverse complement.
GTGTACTCCTGCTCGCCGCCCTTGGACAGCGATGCCTTCACCTTAGCGGTCGTCTCGGTCATGGACTGATCCATGCCCTCGACGGACACGGTGGCACCCTGCGGAATCGAGGAGATGATCATCGACTTAGCGTCCTCGGACAGGCTCGAGGCCAGGCAAGACTCGGCCTTTGCGGTGTCACCGTCGCCGGCAGCCTGGAACAGATCGGTGATAACCGACTCCTGCGAGGGGAAGCCAAAGCCGCGCGTGTAAGCAAAGCCCAGACCGCCCGCGGCGATCAAAATGAGCAGAAGCAGCACAATGAAGACTTTGAGACCCGTGTGGCGATGGCGACGACGGACCTTGGCCTGCTTACGATCCTGACGGTCCTGCTGGACCATCTCGGACTCGGACAGCGTAAAGAAGCCGGTGTCCGAGGGATCGGGCATAAACTGACCGGTCGCGCCCGTAGGATCGAGCGGATCGACGGCAGGAGCGTCCATCGCGGGCGCCGGAGCCGTGGCCATAGCCGTCTGGGCGGATAGCGCGGCAAGCGAATCGTGAACGCGGGCAAGCTCATCGGCCTGCTCGGAGGTGAGCTGGTAGATGCCATCGGCAGTAGCGGCGTTAAAGGCGTCGAGTGCGTCGGAGGGGCGGCCGGCAGCAGAAAGTGCCTGACCCATGCCGGCGTTGAGCGCACGCGTGTCGTCGCGGGGACCGGCAAAGTCGATAGCCGTGCGGTAGGTCTCCACGGCATCCGCCGGACGGCCAAGCTTAATGAAGCAACGACCGAGCTCGCCGAGTGCGGCGGCGGGAGCCGGATTGGCGCCGTCGATGGCAGCCTGACGGAAGGCAGTACCCGCGTTGGCATAGTCGCCCGACTGGAACAGCGCGTTACCCAGGCCCAGATAGGCCTTGAACGGCGTGGCATAGGAAGCATCCTGCGTAGCAGCAGAGAACGCCTGGGCGGCCGTCGTGTAGTCGCCCACGGCGGCGAGCGCCTTGCCGCGGTTGGTGAGCAGCGCGCCGCGCTTGCCGTAGGTGCCGTCGTTGAGGGCGGCAGCATAAGCCTCGGCGGCCTCGGCATACATGCCCAGGTGCATCAAGGCGTTGCCACGAAGGTGATCGGCCTCGCCCATAATCTCATCGGGAGTCTTTGCCGCCCCAAGCATCTGGGCTGCAGCGGAAAAATCACCCGCGCGGTAAGCGGCGCGGCCCTGTTGGATCAGCTGGCTATTCAAGGAAGTCCCCTTTACTCGTGAACGATCTCGACATGGACGATCTCGTCGCCGGCACGCAGCTGCGAAATCACATCGAGACCCTCGACCGTGGTACCAAAGACGGTGTAACCGGAATCGAGGTTATGCTGGGCGCCCAGGCAGAAGTAGAACTGCGAACCCGCGGAATCGGGGTCCATGGAGCGT
>USHT01000281.1 GCA_900554455.1 uncultured Collinsella sp. | reverse complement strand
CGGCCCCTCGGTTCCCGTTTACGAGAGCGACGTTCTCAGCAACTCGTTGAAGAGCTTCGGGTTGCCCTTGCCGCGGCTCGCCTTCATGCACTGGCCCACCAAAAAGCCGATGACCTTCTGGTTGCCGTCACGATACTGCTGCGCCTGATCGGCACAGTTTGCCAGCACCTCGTCCACGATCGGCTGCAGCGCGCCGGCATCGCTTACCTGACGCATACCGCGCTCGTCGACGATCTTGTTGGGGTCGTCGCCGGTCTGAGCCATGGCCTCAAAGACCTCGTGTGCCTGGTTGGAGCTGATGGCGTCGGTCGCCAGCAGCTTGGCAAGCGCCGCCACCTGGACCGGTGCGATGCCAGACTCGGCAAGCGACACGCCTGCGCCCTTAAGGTAGGCGATCATCTCGTTCACCAGCAGGTTTGCGACCGTCTGAGCCTCCTTGCCAGCCATACCGGTAGCGGCGGCCTCAAAGAACTCGGCAAACTCCGGGTCGCCAGCGATCTGCTCGGCGTCCGCCGCCTTAATTCCAAAGTCGGCCTCAAAACGGGCGCGCTTGGCATCGGGCAGCTCGGGAATCTCGCCACGGCAGCGGTCGATGAACTCGTCGTCCAGATCGAAGGGCGCCAAGTCGGGATCGGGGAACAGACGATAGTCGTCGGCCGTCTCCTTCACACGCATGACCACGGTGCGCTTACGGCTGGGCTCCCAGTGGCGGGTCTCCTGATAGATGATGCCGCCCTCCTCGAGCACCTCGGCCTGGCGGCAAATCTCGTAGGCAAGGCCGTCATGCAAGCTCTTGAACGAGTTGAGGTTCTTGAGCTCGGTCTTGGTTCCCAGCTTGGTCTCGCCGCGGCGGCGCAGCGACACGTTGCCGTCGCAGCGCATGGAACCCTTCTCCATGGAGCAGTCCGAAATGCCCAGCGTCACAAAGATGCGACGGAGCTTTTCCATAAACAGACGCGCTTCCTCGGGCGTGCGCAGGTCGGGCTCGGTGACGAGCTCAATCAGCGGCGTGCCGCAGCGGTTGTAGTCGACGAGCGACTCAGCCGCGGCGGTAATGCGGCCCTCGGCACCGCCCACGTGCACCATCTTGGCGGCGTCCTCCTCCATGTGGATGCGCAGAATGCGAATGGGCACCGTGTAGGAGCCGTCCTCGCGACGCTCGGGCATCTGCAGGTTGGACGCGTCATAGCTGGCCAGATGGCCGGCGCGCTGGTTGCCCTCGCGCATGGTCGACGTCATGGACGTGGACAGGCCCTCGGCGTTGGCCGAGGCGCTCGCCAGGCTCTGGGCCTCGGCCTCGCCAAACGCGCAGTCGGGGCGCTCGGCGGCACCGCGACCGGTCACGTCCAGGTCCAGGTGACCGTACATGGCAAAGGCGACCGGACCCTGCGTGGTCTGGAAGTTCTTGGCCATATCGGGATAGAAGTAGTGCTTGCGGTAGAACATCGAGTGGCGCTGGATCTCGCAGTTGGTGGCAAGACCGGCCTTGACGATGCTCTCGATGGCGCGCTTGTTGGGCACCGGCAGGGCGCCGGGCAGGCCCAGGCACACCGGACACACGTTGGCGTTGGGCTCGTCATCGTGGCTGAGCTTGCAGTTGCAGAACATCTTGGTATCGAGTGCGGTGAGCTCGGTATGGATCTCCAGGCCGATCACGGCCTCCCAATCCTGCAGGACCTCGGAAAGCTCCTTCATTACAGCTCGCCTCCCTTCCCGGTAAAATCGGGCGCGACGGAGAGCGCGGGCGCACCCGTGGCGGCATCGGCAAAGCCGCGCTCCAGGGCGCGGGCAAACGTGAGCAGCTGACGGTCCTTAAACGCCGGACCCACTAGCTGGGCAGAAACGGGCAGCTGAGTGTCCTCGCCCAGGCCCAGCGGCACCGAGATACCGCCGTTGCCGCAAATGTTGAGCGAGATGGTGTACAGGTCGGAGAGGTACATCTGCGTGGGATCGCTGATCTCGCCAAACTTAAAGGCCGTGCGCGGCGAAGCGGGCATGAGGATGGTGTCCACCTTGGCATACGCGGCATCATAGTCCTGCGTGATGAGCGTGCGGGCCTTCTGCGCGGCGTAGTAGTACTTGTCGTACACGCCCGAGCTCAGCAGGTAGGCGCCGAGCATCTGACGGCGCTTGGCCTCGGCGCCAAAGCCGTGGGCGCGTGAGAGCGAGCTCTGGTCGGACAGATTGGCGCAGCCCTCCTCCTGGTAGCCATAGCGAATGCCGTCGAAACGAGCCAGGTTGGAGAACGCCTCGGCCGGACCGATGACGTAGTAGGCGGCAATGGCGGCGTCCAGGTGCGGCAGGTCGACCTCCACGAGCTCGGCACCCTGGTTCTGCAGC
>USHT01000280.1 GCA_900554455.1 uncultured Collinsella sp. | reverse complement strand
CGGTCTATGACGGCGACTACGACTACTACCTCTACAAGCGCGAGGACCTCGCGGCCCGCGCTGCCGCCGAGGCGGCAGGAGAGAGTGTGCCGGCATCGGCCAAGTCCGCCAAGGTCACCGCGGCCCAGCCCGACACCCCCGCCACCGCCTCCAAGCCCGCCGAGGGCAAAAAGACCAAGGAGCAAAAGCGCGCCGAGGCCCAGGCCCGCGCCGCGCTCAACAAAAAACTCAAGGGCGTGCGTAACCAGCTCAAGAAGATCGAGACGGAGCTCGACAAAAAGCGCGCCCGCTATGACGAGCTTATGGAATTGATGGCAAGCGAAGAACTTTATGCCGATCAAGACAAGTTCAACGCCGCGCTGGGGGAATATAACGGCCTTAAGCAAGAGCTACCCAAGCTCGAGGACGAATGGCTGGAGCTTTCCACCCAGATCGAAGAGGAGACCGCGCGTGAACTCTCGTAAGGCCGCTGCCGTGGCGATGAGCATCATCGCTATCGCTTGTCGCATCTGCGGCATCTTTATGAGCGCGATGACCGTGCTGCTGTGCTTTAGCGGCCTGACCGCCAAGCTGCAGATCGTGGGCTTTGTCGTTGAGCTTTCGCGCGCGCTGCCGAGCGCCATCGCCGGCTACGGCGTCATCACCTCGCCCTTTGGCGGCGTGTTCCGCTTGGATTACGCCATCGTGGCCGTCATCCTGTTTGTGGCTGACTACCTGCTCACGCGCGCCTCGCGCCGCGTCCGCTAGGGGAGCGCCATGTCCAGCAGCTACATCATGAACCTGCTCGCGAGCGCCGTCGCCGTCATTGTGGGCATCGTCATCCACGAGAGTGCGCACGCCGCCGCGGCCTGGGCACTCGGCGATAAGACGGCCCGATCGCGCGGTCGTGTCTCGCTCAACCCGCTCAACCACATCGACCCGTTTGGCACCATTCTCCTGCCGCTGCTCATGCTCGCCGCCGGAGGCCCGGTGTTCGCCTTCGCCAAGCCCGTGCCCGTCTATCTCAACAACCTCAAGCACCCCAAGCACGACGAGGTCCTGGTGAGCGTAGCCGGCCCCACATCGAATATCGCACTCGCGTGCCTCGCGGCCGCCCTCATGCACGCAACGTACGGCAACCTCTACACCAGCATGTCCTTTGCCGTGGCGTCCCAAATTATGAACTTCGGCGCCACGTTTATCGTGGTCAACCTGTCGCTCGCGTTCTTTAACCTCATCCCGATTCCGCCGCTCGATGGCTCGTCGATCATTGTGCCGTTCCTTAAAGGCAAGGCTCTCAACAACTATTATCGTCTGCAGCAATACGCTATGCCCATCCTCATCCTAGTGCTGTACCTGCTGCCCATGTGGACCGGCATCGACGTGATCGGCCGCTATTTCGACGTTACCGTGTATCCGCTTGCTGAGCAGCTGCTCAACTTCGCAATCGCCAGCATCTAAGGTAAACTTACAGGTCGACCGTGCAAAACGGTCGCAACATGCACCCAAACCGCGCCGCGAAGGCGCCGTCAAAGGAGGTCGAAGATGTCGTATCGCGTGTCGACGCAGGTCTACAGCGGACCGTTCGACCTGCTGCTGCAGCTGGTAACCCGCCAAAAAGTAGATATCGGTGCCATCTCGATCAGCGAGGTGGCCGAGCAGTACCTTGCCGAGGCCGAGCGCATCGAGGCGCTGGACCTGGACGTGGCGAGCGACTTTTTGCTGGTCGCGGCAACCCTTTTGGACATCAAGGCTGCCTCTCTGGTGCCGCAGGAGGCCCCGCGCAAAGTCGATGACGACGATGACGAGTTCGACGAAGACCTCGAGGAGCTCAGCGCGCTCGACGGCGACGCCCTGCGCGAGGTCCTGATCCAGCGCCTGATTGCCTACAAGCAGTTTAAAGGTGCGGCTGCGGCCCTCGGTGCCCGCATGCAGGCCGAAAGCCGCATGCATCCGCGCGTGGCCGGCCCCGACCCCGAGTTCTTGGGCCTAATGCCCGACTATCTGGCCGGCATTACCCTGCGCGGCCTCGCCGTCATCTGCGCCGACCTGGACGGCAAGCGACAGACCTTCCTGCTGGAGGCCGAGCACGTAGCTCCGCATCGCGTGCCGCTCGACCTGACGGTGGCCTCGGTCGACCGCTTTACCATGGCGCACCAAACCTGCACTTTCCGCGAGCTGCTGGACGGCGATGCCACCACCGAGCAGCTCGTTGTCACCTTCCTGGCCATGCTGGAGCTCGCCAAGCGCGGCTCGCTCACGCTGAGCCAGGACGAGATCTTTGGAACCATTCAAATCAACCGCGTCGAGGGCGCCGAGGCCTATGTGCCCGGCGAGGGCCCCGAGCTCACCGAATAGGAGCCGCAACCGTG
>USHT01000279.1 GCA_900554455.1 uncultured Collinsella sp. | reverse complement strand
CTTGTCACCGCCCAACACGACCAGCGCCTTGGTGCCACCGTAGTGAGCGACCAATCGTCCGCACCAGCGAGCCACGTCTCCATCCACAACAAGGCGCGTCGGCATACCAAACCCGTAATTGACCATCTTTCCCACAACCCTTCCGTGCATGTAGGTGGCACCAATCGTTAGGCTCATGCTACGAAGCGAGGTTTTCTGAGCTGTTTCGTGCTCTTTAGAGCTGCGTTAAAAACCCGATGAAGCCGCACGACCATACCTGCCAAAAGGGACAGGTTTTGACGATGTCCGGATGAGCGGGTATTATCGAACATGCATTCGATAAGAACATGTGTTTGATGAGAGGGCACGGATGGCGCACGAGCAGCACACCTACATCTGCATCGACCTCAAGACGTTTTATGCCAGCGTCGAGTGCGTCGACCGTGGGCTCGATCCGCTCACCACCAACCTGGTCGTTGCCGACGAATCGCGCGGACGCACGACCATCTGTCTCGCTATCACGCAGGCCATGAAGGACTTAGGTATTCACAACCGCTGCCGTCTGTTCGAGATTCCCGACGGCATCGACTACATCAAAGCAGTGCCGCGTATGCAGCACTACATGGAGGTGTCGGCGCAAATCTACGGCATCTATCTGGAATACGTCAGCCCCCAGGACGTGCACGTCTACTCCATCGATGAGTGCTTTATCGACGTGACGCCCTATCTGGACCTTTATCACACCGATGCGGAAGGGTTCGCCTGCACGCTGCGCGACGAGGTCTTGGGGCGCACGGGCATCACGGCAACGGTCGGGATCGGCCCCAACCTATTCCAGGCCAAGGTGGCACTCGACATCACCGCCAAGCACGTGCCCAGTCGCATCGGCAAACTCGACGACGAAACCTTTCGCAAAGAGATCTGGCCCCACCGTCCCATCACCGACATCTGGGGCATCGGCCCCGGCGTGGCAGCCCGACTCGAAAAGTATGGCGTCTACGACCTGATGGGCGTCGCCGCACTCGACGAGAACTTGCTCTACGACGAACTTGGTGTCAATGCCGAATATCTTATCGACCACGCCTTTGGGCGCGAACCGACAACCATCGCCGATATCCAAGCCTATCGCCCGCAAGCAACTTCGACCACCACAGGACAGGTGCTCTCGAAGGGTTATGCCTACGAACAGGCCTATACCGTCTTGCGCGAGATGGTCGACAACGCCGTTTTAGACTTGGTCGATAAGCACGTGGTCTGTGACAGCATCTCGCTCTTTGTGGGCTACGCGAGCGAACGCGCCGACATACGCCGCCTCGACGCCAGCGGTACAGCGCAGTATGTGGACGGATGCGGGCACCTGCGCTCGAGCACATCGAGTATCGAACCCACCGCAACCGCCGGCCCCGAGCTCGCGCCCCGTGCGCCCAAGCCCGTCCAGCGCGATGACGAACGGCGTCGCCTGGTGCGCGAAGCGCAGGCAATCGATGGCATCTTTGTGGGAGAGCATGGCGGCAAACCGCGCGGTGGCTATGCCGCACTCTTTGCGCACTCTAACGCCTCGCGAAAGCTGCCCGAGCGTACCAATTCGTTTAAGAAGATCATGGGGTATTTCGATGACCTTTGGGCACAAACGGTCGACCCCAAACGACCGGTCAAGCGCATCAACCTGGGATTTGGCAACCTCATGCCCGAGGAATTTGCCACCATCGATCTGTTCAGCGATATCGAGGCCGATGAGCGCGAGCGCAACCTGGCGCGCGCCGTCCTGGCCGTGAAAGGCAAGTACGGCAAGAACGCGCTCGTCAAGGGATTAAGCTTTACCGCCGGCGCCACCGCGCGCGAACGCAACGAACAAGTTGGAGGACACCGTGCCTAAACCCAAACAACAGTCCGTGCGCCCGCCGACCGCCTTCGAGCGCCTGGCGGACCCCGACGCCGCGCCGCCGACCCCAACCTCACTGCCAACGGTGCCGTGCGCGCCAACCGCGCCGCACAGTTTATGCCCTTTGCCGCCCTCACGGGATACTACGAACTCGTGCGCAAGCAGGAAATCACCGTCGAGCCAAAACGTGAGCTCACGGAAGAAAAAGCCCTCGTGCTTTCTAAAAAACTCGAGGGTCTCAAACGTGGCGACTTGGTTCGTGTCACCTATTACGATACATACGGCTATCGCAGCCGCACCGGCATCCTCGACGAGGCGCTCCCCGCCTTCAAGCTCCTCAAGCTCCGAGACATCGCCATCGACTTCGACGACATCCAAGACATCGAACTGCGCGGACGAGCCTAGCCAAGGAAGCGCATCCAGAGCGACGCTTACAGCGTCATGACGTAGTAGCCCGCGTCTTTCACGGCCGTCTCGAGGACATCACGATCAACCGGCTGCTTAGAGCACACGCGTGCCGT
>USHT01000278.1 GCA_900554455.1 uncultured Collinsella sp. | reverse complement strand
TCGCTGTCTTGGTGCTTCCGTTTTTGGATGGCTCGTCGATGGATGTCGTTTTTGCATCCGATGGCCAAAGGTTGGGCTCCATTTGTCTCGATAGCCGCGTGGCCAAGCTGGAATCCAAGATTAACTACAAAGCAAAGCCTGCTCTGTGTGCGCTTATCCGCGATGCGCAGCGTGGCGAACACTGCGGTCGCTACGAGATCGATGCCATTCGCTATTTGCCGGCAGACTCCGGCGCGGTGTGGCGCTATGAGGTTACCTGGGCGGGAGACTCCCAGTGCGCGCCTGAGCTTCAGATCTTCGATACGCATATGAATGCCATCGATGCTACCGTGCATGTGTTCGAATCGCAGGTCGATGTGCCGCAGCAGAATGGATGCCGTGTCAATAAAACGTATCTGAGCGTTGAGATGCCTCAAGATATACGAGATTTTGTCGCGATTGTGAGCGATTCCACAGAGCAGATCCAGAGCGGGTTTTGCGCCATGGATGGTCGCCTGTACAACGGTATGGTCGACGACAGTTGGAATCGTATGAAGGATGCACGCGCGGACGACGCGGCCTATCGCCGTTGGTTTGATCAACATCGCGCAAAGCCGGGCGACTTGGCGTGTCAGCGCGTCGCTTCGGCGGCATTTACCTACAGGCCGCCCGTGAGCATTGTGGTGCCGTGCTATAAGACCGATCGGGTCTACCTGCGCGAGTTGCTGGATTCGGTGCTTGCCCAGAGCTATGACAACTGGGAATTGCTGCTGATGGACGCCTCGCCCGAATGGGATGCGGTGGCTACTCTTGCGGCAGCCGTTCACGACGAGCGCGTCCGTCGCGTCGAGCTGCCCGGTAACGGCGGCATCGTGGTCAACACCAACGCCGGTATTCAGCAAGCGACGGGCGACTACATCGCATTCTTGGACCACGACGACATCTTGGAACCGGACGCGTTGTTCCACTATGTTGCCGCCCTGAACAAGGCTGTCCAGGACGAGCGTCCCCAGGTCTTGTTCTGCGATGAGGACATGTTCCAGAAAACGGGGGAGTGGGGCCAGCCGGTCTTTAAGACCAAGCTCAACGCCGACCTGCTCTATAGCCATAACTGTGTGACGCATTTCCTGATGGTGGAGAAGGCGCTCATCGATTACATTGGCATGTCCCCAGAAGACGTTGCGGGTGCCCAGGACTACGACCTGACGCTTCGCTGTCTTGCAGCGGGCGCGCGCTTTGAGCATGTTGCGCACGTGCTGTATCACTGGCGCGTTCATCCGGGATCGACCGCCGATGGCTCTGCCGATAGCAAGCCGTATGCCATCGAGGCCGGGCGCCTTGCGCTGCAGCGTCACTTTGACTCGCTGGGCGTTCGCGGAACGGTCGAGGAGTCCGAGACGCCGTTTGTCTACCGCATGCGCTATGCGCTGCCGGAGCCTGCGCCGCTGGTGAGCATTGTGATTCCCACCAAGGACCACGTCGAGACGCTCGACGCCTGCGTGATGTCGATCGCCCAGAAGGCCACGTATGCCAACTACGAGATCGTCTTGGTGGAGAATAACAGCGAAGACCAGGAGACCTTTGTGTATTACGAAACCCTGCCAGAGCGCGTGGCTGCAGCATCCGAAGACAAGGGCAGCGCGCGCGTTGAGTGGTGGCCGGGCGAGTTCAATTACTCCCAGATTATCAACTTTGGCGTTAAACATGCCAAGGGCGATTACCTGCTGCTGCTCAACAACGATACCGAGGTTATAAGCCCGGACTTTATCGAAGAGATGATGGGTTATCTGCAGCGTCCGGATGCGGGCGTGGTGGGTGCCAAGCTCTATTTTGCTGATCATCTGGTGCAGCATGCCGGCATTTTGGTTGGCGTGCGTGGCGCGCTTGCCCATGCCAACCAGGACTTCTCGGCAAAGCGCGAGGGATATCTTGCTCGCGCTGTGCGTCCGGGCAACTTTAGCGCCGTAACGGGTGCCTGCCAGATGGTGCGACGCGGCGTATTTGAGCGCGTCGGCGGCTACAACGAGGAATTCGCCGTTGGCTTTAACGACGCAGACTTTTGCCTGCGCGTATGGGAGGCGGGCTACCGCACCATCTTTACGCCCTATGCCGAGCTGTACCACTACGAGTTCACCTCGCGCGGTAGGGAAGAGGTCAACGAGGAAAAGCTGCGCCGCTGGAAGCGCGAGCAAGCGCTGTTCATGCAGCGCTTGCCGGAGTTTTTCCTCGATGGCGATCCCTGGCCCGGACCAAACCTATCTACCGAGAGCGAGTATTTCTCGCTCTAGCGCGAAGTGATGCCAAGATCCGGCAAAGTATCCTCAAGAGCCGCAAGGGCGGTGGTGTTTAGATACTCCTCGTCCAAGTGGCTCTTGCCATAGCGAAAAGGTACGTCAGGAGTTTTCCCTTAGGCATTTTGCGGC
>USHT01000277.1 GCA_900554455.1 uncultured Collinsella sp. | reverse complement strand
GCCGGCAGCAGATGCGCGTAGTGCGTCGCCGTCACCAGGTTGATGTTGTTGGCGCCCTGGTCCTGCAGCTCCAACATAATCTCGACCAAGCGCTCGGGCGAAATCTCAAGACCGAAATTGCCCGTCGAGATCTCGTGGTTTTGGCAGTAGATACATTTGAGCGAACAGCCGCTAAAGAAAATCGTACCCGAGCCGGCCTCGCCCGAAATGGGAGGCTCCTCCCACATATGAAGCGCGGCGCGGGCCACCCTGAGCGTGTCGTTAGCACCGCAGACGCCGTGCACGCCCTCATCGCGCGCCGCACCGCAACGGCGCGGGCACAAATGGCAGGCGGGCGAAAAAAGTTCGGTCAACGACGTCGGCATAAAAACATGCTCCAAAACAACGATTCAGCAGCTCAAACGTAAAGGGCCAGACCGGGTAGACGGCTCCGTCCCTAAGGCGCCGTAATCGTCCGACACGATTTTTGTAATGTCAAGACTGGAATCGATAAAGTGCCGCTTTATGATGTAGGTATTCCGCCCCCCGCGGAGCAACTGGGTGAACCGTCGCGTTTATTTAGGGAGCCCACACAGTCGTACCTAGTACAGGTATCCTTCGTTGTTAAGGACGCTGGAACAGTCGATGAGGGCACCCACCTGTTTTAGGTGGGTTCATTTTCGTAACGTGGGGGGTGGTTTTCATTTGCCGAAAACCACCATTACAGCCCATATGGATCCCCGCCGGTATCCCGACAAGCCATCGACAACATCCCAATATCTGGTAAGCGCGTGATTATCGCTGCATGCAATTCCATGCACCCCCCGTGGTCGAGTATCATGGTTCGGCTATGCCCTTTGCGCATGGCGTTCTTCTGACCTTTTCCTTCGACGCTTGGCGGTTTTTAGATTCATGGCTTCATCCCCGAGCTACATACCGTACCTATGCGTGGCAGCGGCGGCCTTTATCACGACCTTCCTCATGGTGCCCCTGGTCAAGCGCTTGGCAATTAAGCTCGACGCCGTCGACTATCCTTCCAAGCGCCGCATCAACACCAAGCCCATCCCGCGTTTGGGCGGAACGGCGGTGTTTTTGGGCCTGGTCGTTGCCTGCATTGTGCAAATACTAGGCACCTGGCACCTAGGCTGGCCACCCGTCCTGGTGCCGCACCCGCGCCTTCACATTAGCTATCCCATGCTGGCGCTCTCCTTTACCGTCATCTTTGCGACCGGCGCTATCGACGACGTCATCCAGCTCAAGCCCAAGCAAAAGCTGGCCGGACAGGTCCTCGCCGCGCTTATCGCCTGTATCGGCGGCCTAAAAATCGGCGTCATCGTCAACCCGTTTGCCCCCGGCGAGATCATGCTCGGATGGCTCGCCTACCCCATCACCGTGATCTATCTGGTGGCATTCACCAACATCATTAACCTCATCGACGGCCTCGACGGCTTGGCCACGGGCATCTGCGGCATCGCCTCGTTCACCATGTTTTCGATGGCCGTTCTCTTGGGCCGTATCGACGCCGCTGCACTCTCCATTGCGCTCTTTGGCGCCTGTCTGGCCTTTTTGCGCTACAACTTCAACCCCGCAAGCATCTTCTTGGGCGACTCGGGGTCGTTGCTTCTGGGCTTTGCGCTGGGCTCCATCTCGCTGCTCAACGTGAGCCGCACCGCCGCGCTCACCTCGCTTATCATCCCGCTCATCGTTGCCGGCGTGCCCATCATCGACACGTTTAGCGCCATCGTGCGCCGCAAGCGCGCCCACATTAGCATCGGGCAGGCCGACAAGGGCCACATCCACCACCGCCTGATCCAAGAGGGCTACAACCAAAAGCAGGCTGTGCTGCTCATCTATGCCTGGTGCATTATGCTTTCGGCCGGCGCCGCCGCGATCAACCAGGTCGAGGTGCCCATGCGCGTGCTCATCTTTACCGTGCTCGCCATTGGCTCGGCGGCCTTTGCCAAGCATCTGCATCTGTTTGAGCCCGTGTTGCGTCACCATTACAACAAGCGCACGCACGAGGACGAGCTCGTCACCCCCGACGACCCCGCTTTTAAGCAGGAGGAGCAGGCAGCCGAGGAGCGCAAAGAAGAGCGCTACCACAAGCTCTAGGGCAAGCTGCCAAGGATGTGCCAAGGCACCGTTGGCCAAGCGCGGCCGCGCCGCACCCACCGCACAAGCCACCCCTCTCCCGCCCCTCGCCTACTTACGTCCCGCCCCTCCAATAAACGCGTTATCATCTTGACCCATGAACATACGTTAGGAGCAATCATGCCAAACGAGAACAGCTACGAAGTTGCGCTGCAAAAGAGCAACGCCATTCGCGAGGGCCTGGCCAAGACGCCCGACAAGTTCACCATGCTCACCGGCGACCGCCCCACCGGCCGTCTGCATCTAGGTCACTACTTCGGCACCCTTAAGGGCC
>USHT01000276.1 GCA_900554455.1 uncultured Collinsella sp. | reverse complement strand
CTCGTAACCGTTTACGGTATAGTCCTTGATCACATTTTTGCAAAATGTGTTTATCCATATTTCGTACCATTCATTAAGCGTGGGATCAGAATCGGTCAAGTAAGTGTGAGAAGATAACACAGACTGTTCTTTCAGATATTCTTCTTTGGCTTTGTTCAGCTTTTCTTGACATTCGGATTTGGTTTTTGCGGTAACGCTTTTTCGTTTTGTTTTGCCGTTTTCATCTTTGCCGATGTTAAACCAACCTTCCCATCTTCCGTCTTTTCTTTTGCGAAGTGTTCCTTCGCCTTTTGTTCTTCTTGCCATTCTATAGCCTCCTTTCTGCTTTTGGCAACTCAAACATTACCACAAGCCTTTTTCAATAGCCAGATAATTATCTTTTAGATTTTTCATCTATCCATTCCTTGAGTTGTTCTTTTGGAATGGATTTTCTTCTGCCTAACTGAACAACAGGGAACGATTTATCTTTTTCAATCAGCTTATACAAGCTGACATTGGATATGCCAAGCACCTCCGCTGCTTGATTGACAGACAACATTACGGGCATTTCATCAAAGCTTTTATACACTTTATCACCTCCGTTTCTTTGCTCACAGGCTTTCACAAATCGCCTGCAAGCCGTTTTTAGTTTAAGTCCGACGAGTTATTCTATTTTAGATAGAAATCGTCAATTCTTGCTCGCAGCGTTGTCAAAATCCTTTGACATTTAATCATCATACCCCAATGCTCAAGTGAATACTTCGGCAGATGGACCGGTGCGCCCGGCACGTTCGTCGCATGCTCAGCGCTCGTCGGCTCAAACGCATGATGGGTCGAGCAGGCCCTCGAACCGTCTTTCGGGCTCGGACTTTATGCACTACGCCAACGACAACGCGGTGGTCAAGGCGATCTACGACTTTACCCACGGTTCCCAGCGAGGGCTATTCATCGGCATTGTCGTTGCCCTGGTGCTCGTGAGCCTGTATTTCCCCGTGCGCGACCTGTATGTGGCAAAGCGTTCGAGCGATATCTTGGCCAAGCAGGTCGAGATTCGCCAGCAGTACAACGACGAGCTGCAGAAAAGCGTCGACAAACTGCTCTCGGAGGAGGGCATTAAAGACGCGGCATCCGAGGACTTGGGCCTGGTGATGCCCGGCGAGAAGAGGATTGAAGTGCAGGGCCTGGACGACGATTCGGATTCGTCTTCGAGCAAAAAGTCCTCAAACGCCAAGAAGGCCAGCGAAGTTGCCAAAGAGATCGAAGAGGTCGGCAAGGACGCACCGTGGTACATCCAGACGCTCGACATGCTGTTTGGATTTAACGGCGTCGAGGGCCAGACGGTCGTGTCCAACGGCAAATAGCGCCCGGAGGGGAGCCCGCAATGACAAATTGCAAACGCTATAAGGTAGCCGCGATCGACCTGGGAACGGTATCGTCGCGACTGGTGTTAGCGCAGGTCGAGGGCGGGGCGATTGTGGAATCGTCCAAGCATACCGAGATTACCGATTTGGGCGAGGGCGTGGATGCGACGGGGCGCTTTTGCGAGGCGGCCGTTGAGCGCGTGCTCGCTGCGTGCCGGATGTTTGTGGACGAGGCCCGTGCCTTTGGGGCCGTGTGCATCTGCACCACGTGCACGAGTGCCGCGCGCGATGCGTCCAACGCCGCACTGCTGCTGGACGGTCTGCGCGATCTGGGCCTCGAACCGCAGGTGATTCCGGGCGAGGTTGAGGCACGCCTGACATTTTTTGGCGTGGCGCATGACTTTGCCGGCGAGCGCATTATCGTCGCCGATTCGGGCGGCGGCTCCACGGAGCTCGCGACGGGCGTCTATGCGCCTGAGCGCGGGGTCTTTGCGCTGGAGGGAACGCGCTCACTGGACATCGGTTGCCGTCGCGTGACGGAGCGGTTTTTCTCGGCGCTGCCGCCAACGGACAGTGAACTTGCCGCCGCTGGCGTATGGGCGGGCGAGCAGTTCGGGGCTTACTTTGAGGGCCTGCCTGTCGACTTTGAGCGCGCCGAGCGCCTCGTCGCGGTGGGCGGTACCGTTACCACGCTCGTGGCGCTGGTCCACGAACTGGAGCCGTACGACTCGAACTTTGTGCACCTGCGCGAGCTTTCGATGGAGCAGATTTCGGCCGCTATCGAGCGCATGTCTGCGTTGGATGTTGCAGGCATTGCCGCGTTGCCGGGCGTGCAGCCCAAGCGCGCGGGCGTGATCTTGGCTGGTGCCGTGGTGATCCGCGAGCTCATGCGAGCCGGCGGTTACGACATGCTCACCGTAAGCGAGAACAGCCTCCTCGCCGGCATGGCCGCCACCATCAACGAGACTCTCGACGGCGTGACTCCCACCATCGCCTGGACCCCCACTCTCAGCGCCCTCTAAATAAGTTGCGGTGAAATACGGACTAAAATCGCCCTTTCGGGCACCAAACA
>USHT01000275.1 GCA_900554455.1 uncultured Collinsella sp. | reverse complement strand
GATGGTCGCACGGCTCGAGGCGCCGGTCAGACCGCACACGATACCGCGGGCATGCGGGTCCCACCAAGGTGCCCCCAAGCCCGCGAAAGCGGGGACAAAGTAGCATCCCTCGTTATCGCTGATCGAGGAGGCGAGCTGTGCCGATTCGGATACGTTGGAGATAACGCCCATGTTGTCGCGCAGCCAGTTCATCGTTGAGCCGGCGGCAAAAATAGAGCCCTCGAGCGCATAGCTGACTTTGCCATCCGCAGCGATACCGATGGTGGAGACCAAGCCATTCTTGGATTCGACGATCTCGTCGCCGGTGTTCATGAGCATAAAGCAGCCCGTGCCATAGGTGTTTTTGGTCTGGCCGGGATAGAAGCAGCAGTGACCGAACAGCGACGCCTGCTGGTCGCCCGCCACACCCATAATGGGCGGCATGTTGGTCATGATGTCGCTCGCGACGCGGCCGTAGTCGCCCGAGCTCCAGCGAACCTCGGGCATCATGGAACGTGGAACATCAAAGAGCGCCAGCAGGTCGTCGTCCCAATCGAGCGTATGGATATTAAAGAGTGCCGTGCGGCTGGCATTGGTGTAGTCGGTGGCAAAGACCTGGCCGCCGGTGAGGTTGTAGATGAGCCAGGTATCGATGGTCCCAAACATGAGGTCGCCCGCCGCCGCGCTCTCGCGTGCGCCGTCGACGTTGTCGAGAATCCACTGCACCTTGGAGGCCGAGAAATACGGGTCGAGTGTGAGTCCCGTGCGGGAGCGCACCAGCTCCTCGCAACCCTGTTCAACCAACGCGTCGATTGCCGGCGCGGTACGACGGCACTGCCATACGATGGCGTTATAGATGGGCTGGCCGCTCACGCGGTCCCAGACCACCGTGGTCTCGCGCTGGTTGGAGATGCCGATGGCGGCAATGCGGTCAGAATGGATGCCGCTCTTAAACTGAACCTCCATCATCACGCCGATCTGGCTGGCAAGCACCTCCGTGGGATCCTGCTCCACCCAGCCGGGGCGCGGGAAGCTGGTTTTGACGCTACGACGCGCCTGGGCGACGATGCAGCCGTACTCGTCGACGATGGTCGCAAGTACCGAGGTGGTGCCGCAGTCGAGCGCCATGATGTAGGAACCGCCAAAGTTAAACGAGGCATTTTCCATGCCCAGGCTGCCCAGATTCAACGACATCGCTTACACCTTTCTATTGCATCGGGTCGGACAGGACCCGCTCGATCTCTGATGCGGGAAGTGCGCCTTGGCGCAGGATCTGGAGCCCGCCTTGCTGGAACGACACGATGGTCGAGGCGTCGCGACACGGGGTCTCACCGGCGTCGATGGCAACATCGACCCCCTCCAGGATACGACCCTCGACGGTGGCAAAGCTTGCCGGCGAGGGCGCCCCATGTGTATTGGCGCTCGTGCAGGCAAGGGGACTGCCGCAGGCGCGGATGAGCGCCTGCACCACGGGCGAGGCCGATGCGCGAAGGGCCACCGTGTCGTCGGCGGCGCGCATAAAGGTCGGCACACAGGGGGCTGCCTTAATCACGATAGTCAGGGCGCCCGGCCAGCATCTTCGGGCAAGCGCGCGGGCCTCTTCCGGAATATCCACGCCGTAGCGGTCGAGGGCCTCGGCATCATCGACCAGCCAGGCGACCGTTTGGGTAAGCTCGCGCTGTTTGAGGGTAAAGATGCGACGGTACCCGGTGCCGAGCGCAGGGACTGCGGCGCCGTTGACGGCAGCCTGCGGATCGCGCGGCCACGATGGGAATTCGCTTGTATCTTGGGGCACGGCGTCCGAGAAGGCGTTAACCGCTACGGCGACACCGTAGACCGTCTCGGTCGGGATCAGCGCCAAGCCGCCACAGCCGAGCACCTCGGCCGTACGCTCAACGGCGAGCCGATGCGGCTCGCGCGCTCCCTCGTATACCCGGTAGACCGTCTGCATGTGTATGCCAGCCCCTTACGCTCTGGTGAAAGTTTGTTTACTGAGGGGCATTCTCGCACGAAACGTTCAACCTATTTGCCCAGAGCGCATGTTGGTTTGGTGAGCGGCTCTAGTAGTCGGTGAAAGTGAGGGGGTTAATTGAAGATTTTTAGCGCGCAAGCGTAACGGTACGATCGGGAAACTCGATGCTTGCAACCAGTTTTCCGCCGAGGCTCTCTGCATACCTGCTCAGCGTGTCGAGCCTCATCGAACCCAACTCCCCACGCTCGAGCTCGGATACACGTTTTTGAGAAACGCCCATCGACTGGGCGACCGACGCCTGTGTTAGATCTTTTAACCTGCGAATCTGAGCAAGCTTATAGGCTTCGATACGATCGCGAGTCCTCTCCTGCTCGGCGGTAATGGAGTCGCGTGTTATCCCGCGAGATTCCATATACTCATGCAGTTCCATCTCGATCGAGCCTCCTTACGTGGCGACGGTATATTTG
>USHT01000274.1 GCA_900554455.1 uncultured Collinsella sp. | reverse complement strand
GCCATAAAGTCATTGCCGGCGTAAGAGCCAACGCGGTTGTAGAACGAACCCAGATCCTGGATGGACCAGGTGTCCCACAGGTTCTCGAGCTTGCCGCCCTGGTTCCACTGACCCTCAGTCTGCGGGCCGGACATAGCAGCGCCAAAGAAGAAGTCGTTGGGCAGCTGATACTGTGCCATCAAAGTCCTCGCTTTCGTGTTCTAGAGCTTCCGGTTGGAGACGGGTTTGCTTTGGCAGGTTATCCGGCGCGGGCGCGCACCGGCCATACCGATATCCAACCCGCCAAAACAAAACCGTCCCCAAACGGTCGATCCTGTTGTGCGGAAGGATTCCGTTCGTTGCTTAGACTATAGCGCTCTAATTTTAAAAGTAAAGCGTCTTTTTCTTTTTTCTTTCTCGAACTTCTTAGATAAAAGTAATATGGATGCCCTGTTGAGGGTTATACTTACTTTTTGTATTCATATATGTCGGAAAGGAGGTTCCATGATTCCCAAATACGAGGCGATAGCTGCAGATATTCGTCGAAGTATCGAGGATGGCGCTCTTAAACCGGGCGACAAGCTACCCACCGTCGTTGAGTTCTGCGAGCTCTATAGCGTTTCCAAAATCACCGTCAAGCGAGCTATCGAGCAGATCACCGAGGAGGGCCTTGTCACCAGCCGGCGCGGGTCGGGCACCTACGTTAAGGACACGGCGGGTCTTCCCGACCAGGCATTTTTCCAGGGCAAGAATGACCGCGCCCAGGGTTTTTCGTATGAGCACCGCGGGGAGAAGGTAACCTCGGTGGTCTACGATTTCTCGATTGTCAATCCACCAGCGGACGTCGCTACTCAGCTGGGAATTGCCGAGGACGACTTTGCCTATCACATCGTGCGCGTGCGCCAGGTCGACGAGAAGCCCATCGTCATCGAGTACACCTACATGCCTCTCGAGCTGATACCGGGCCTTAAAAAGAAGGACCTGTACGGATCGGTCTATAGCTTTATCCGCGAGCAATGCGGGTTGAAGATTTCGAGCTTCCACCGCACCATCCGCGCCGTGGCGGCAACCGAGGAAGAAGCTGAGCGCCTGGACGCCAAGCCCGGCGCCCCTCTGCTCGAGCTCAACCAGATTGGCTTTTTGGATAGCGGCAACGCCTTTGAGTACTCGATTTCGCGCAACGTCGGCGACCGCTTTGAGCTGCACAACGTAACGTTGGCATAAGTTTTTGTAGTCATACGGGCGCTCGTTATGACTCGATTAGAGCGGGCGGCCGCGCAACACCATGGGGGTATGAATATGTCCGATTTGATTAAACTGACGCCGATTTTCCACGAGAAGATCTGGGGCGGCCGCCAGCTCGAAACCGTATTTGGCTACGACATTCCCGATGGCCCCATCGGTGAGTGTTGGGCCATCTCGGCCCACCCCAACGGCGACTGCCAGATTGCGGAGGGCCCGTATGCCGGCCACACACTGTCGTGGCTGTGGGCCGAGCACCGCGAGCTCTTTGGCAACTGCGAGGGCAAGGAGTTCCCGCTGCTCATTAAGATCCTGGACGCCAAGGACGACCTTTCGATCCAGATTCATCCCAACGACGAGTATGCTGCCGAGCATGAGAACGGCAGTCTGGGCAAGACCGAGTGCTGGTATGTGCTGGACTGCGAGCCCGGCTCCACGATTATCGTCGGCCAGCGCGCGCATGACCGCGCCGAGGCCGCGCAGATGATCGAGGACGGCCGCTGGGACGACATGCTCAACGTGTTGCCGATTCACAAGGATGACTTTTTCCAGATTGACTCCGGTACCGTGCACGCCATCAAGACCGGTACGCTCATTTTGGAGACGCAGCAGTCGAGCGACGTGACCTATCGCCTGTACGACTACGACCGCCCCGGCACCGACGGCAAGCTGCGCCCGCTGCACATTGAGCAGAGCCTGGACTGCATTGACTTTAACGCGCAGGCTCCGACCGACGGCACCGTAACCGCACCCGAAGTCGACGGCGTGACCGAGCTGGAGTCCAACCCCTGCTACACCGTCGACCGCGTACGCGTCGACGGCAGCAAGACCCTGGAGCAGCGCTGGCCCTTCACGTGCCTCTCGGTCATCGACGGCGAAGGCACCGTCTGCGGCGACCCCGTCCACAAGGGAAGCCACCTGCTGGCCCCGAGCACCGTGGACCAGATCGAACTCGAGGGCAAGATGGAACTGATCGTCTCGCACCTGTAGATCGCACCAACAACCCAAACGAAACAAGGGGCTCCCCCGTCCATGTACGGGAGAGCCCCTTGCCATATCTATTTATCAGCCCACCCGGCTCTCCAGACCAAAAAGGCAGACAAGCAAAGCGATGTTCGCAAGCAACCTTAACTAAGGACCTGGGCGGGCGTATGGGGCAACATCGATCGCGAGTTCCGCACGCAAAGGAGGCCACTTAA
>USHT01000273.1 GCA_900554455.1 uncultured Collinsella sp. | reverse complement strand
GACGGAAAGCACATTAAGTGCTTTCCTTTGCGTGCGGAACTCGCGACAAACTTAATCGCCCCGCCCGGCAAGCAAGCGGACGACAAACACATCTGTCCAATAATTCGTCTGAAACACAATGAAAAACCGTTTGATGTGAGTTAATATAAACAACGTCGTGAATCTGACTCCTGCCACATGCATGACAGGGGTTAAACACAAAAAGGAGTCAACTATGGTTTCTGAGAAGGCTACCCTCGTTAATCCTCAGGGTCTGCACATGCGTCCGGCTGGTCTGTTCGCCTCCACCATGGGCAAGTATGCCTGTGACGTGACGGTCGTCACCCCCGAGAAGGAGGTCAACGGCAAGTCTCCGATGGCCCTCATGGCTGCTGGTATCCCCTGCGGTACCGAGGTCGAGGTCAAGTGCGACGGCGCCGACGAGGCCGAGGCTCTGGCTGCTGCCATCGAGCTCATCAAGAGCGGTCTTGGCGAGTAGAACTCAAACGGGTCGCATGTTGAACAACTAAGTTCATATTTGGGGGCGCAGTGACCTGTTGTAAGGTAGCTGCGCTCTTTTGTCATGGATATGGCAAAACGCTTTATCACATGACACGGAGAGAGGAATGGGAATGTATCAGGGAGTCAACGCTTCCGAGGGCATCGGTATCGGCACCGTCATGGTCGCCGTCGATCCCGACTTGACGTTTGAGCCGCACGAGGTTGCTGATTCGGCAGCAGAGAAGGAGCGCTATCAGTCCGCTCTTTCGGTCTTCTGCGAGAAGACCCAGGCTCAGGCCGACCACATGAAGGAGACGGTGGGCGAGGCCGAGGCCGAGATCATGAGCGGACACATTGTTCTGGCTCAGGATCCGGGTATGACCGACGCCATCAACGCCGCCATTGACGGCGGTACCTGCGCCGAGCAGGCGCTCATGGACACCTCGACCATGTTCGAGAACATGTTCCTGTCCATGGACGACGAGATGTTCCGTCTTCGCGCGGCTGACATCGCCGACATCCGCACCGGTATTCTGGCCGAGCTGCTGGGCAAGGAGGTCGTCGACCTCTCCGTCCTGCCCGAGAACACCGTCGTTGTCGTGCACGACCTCACGCCGTCCATGACCGCCACGATCGATAAGGCCCACGTTGCCGGTATCGTCACCGAGACCGGTGGCCGCACGTCGCACTCCGCGATCATTGCGCGCGCCCTTGAGATTCCGGCTGTCCTTTCGGTTTCCAACAGCTGCACCGCGCTGCGCAACGGTATGACCGTTGTCGTCGACGGTGGCAAGGGTATCGTCGAGGCCGATCCCGACGAGGAGACGCTCGCTGCCTACACCGCTAAGGCCGAGGCCTTCGCTGCCGAGAAGGCAGCCCTCGAGGCCTTCCGTGGCAAGCCGTCCGTGACTGCCGATGGCATCAAGAAGATCATCGCCTGCAACATCGGTAACCCCGATGACGTGCCCAACGCGCTCGATCACGACGCCGAGGCCATCGGTCTGTTCCGCTCCGAGTTCCTGTTCATGGACTCTGCTGAGCTTCCTTCCGAGGAGGAGCAGTTCAACGCCTACCGTAAGGTCGCCAGCGCGCTCAAGGGTGCTCCGGTCATCATCCGTACGCTCGATGTGGGTGGCGACAAGGAGATTCCGTATCTGCATATGGTCAAGGAAGACAACCCCTTCATGGGCTTCCGCGCCGTGCGTTACTGCTTGGCCAATCCCGACCAGTACAAGGTCCAGCTCCGCGCTCTGCTGCGCGCTAGCGCCTTCGGTGACGTCAAGATCATGATCCCGCTCGTCACCTGCGTCGAGGAGGTCTTGGCTGTCAAGGAGCTCGTCGAGCAGTGCAAGGCCGAGCTGACCGAAGAGGGTCGCAAGTTCAACGAGAACATCGAGGTCGGCATCATGGTCGAGACGCCCGCCGCTTCGCTGCTCGCAGACCGTCTGGCCGAGGTCGCCGACTTCTTCTCCATCGGCACCAACGACCTGATCGGCTACACCATGTGCGCCGACCGTGGCAACGACACCATCTCCAACCTGTACCAGGTTTACTATCCCGCCGTGCTCCGCTCGCTCAAGAACATCATCGAGAGCGGCGTGAAGGCCGGCATCATGGTCGGTATGTGCGGCGAGGCCGCTGCCGATCCGCTGCTCGAGCCGCTGCTGATCAGCTGGGGCCTGGAGGAGTTCTCGATGAGCGCTCCGTCGATCCTGCGCGCCCGCAAGACCATCAGCCAGTGGACCAAGGCCGAGTGCGACGAGCTCGCCGAGAAGGCGCTCGCCTGCAACACCGCCGCCGAGGTCAAGGCACTGCTCGAGTCCGCAGCTCGCTAATTTGGTATCAGAGGTAACCGCGTGGTTGGAATGGGCCGGCCACGCGGCCCTCACATATACAGGGGGTACTGTAAATGTTCTACACGCTAACCGCTAACCCGGCTGTCGACATG
>USHT01000272.1 GCA_900554455.1 uncultured Collinsella sp. | reverse complement strand
CGCTGCCGGCGCCAAAACGACCGAGTACGGCTCCATGCTCTATGCCAAGAAGCCCGGTGACGGTTCTGCCCGCGAGCAGGCCGCGAGCTGCCAGCGCGTAATTGGCGGCCTGGCCAACATCGTCCACGAGTACGCCACCAAGCGCTATCGCTCCAACGTGATGAACTGGGGCATGGTGCCCTTCCAGATGGAGGCCGAGCCCAACTTTGAGGTGGGCGACTACGTCTTTGTGCCGGGTATCCGCGCCGCGCTCGACGGCGACCTGAAGGACATCGCCGCTTACGTGGTTCGCGCCGATGGTGCGGTCGAGCAGATTGAGCTCTACATTGCCGATATGACGGCAGAGGAGCGTGCCATCGTCAAGGCTGGCTGCCTGATCAACTACAACAAGTTCAAGGCCGCTGCCGAGTAACTCTGCTGTACGCCCCGGCCACACCTTTCCCTCGTGCTCACGCGCTTCGCGAGGGTCGCGTTCGGGAAAGGGTGAGCCCCGGGCTACATTTCTGCGTTCTCGTTGGGTCTTGAGGGACGCTAATAAATAGACTTGCTTGATGCCGCCTCTGTTATCGGGGCGGCTTCTTTTTGTCGAAAACCGCCACAAAGGGGACAGGCACCTTTGTGGCGGTGGGGACGAGCTCGATGTTGTTGTGATCGTTGAGCGGCATGTTAATGGGCGGCTCTACAGAATTTCATCCGGGTTGGCGGGTTTGGTTGTTTTGGGGATGCCGAGTTTGGATGACGCGAAATCGTCAACATTGTCCTTAATTCCGTCTTTGGTGTAGACAGTGACCATATAGGTGC
Source organism: uncultured Collinsella sp. (assembly GCA_900554455.1). Taxonomy (GTDB): domain Bacteria; phylum Actinomycetota; class Coriobacteriia; order Coriobacteriales; family Coriobacteriaceae; genus Collinsella. The sequence goes on along the minus strand of USHT01000272.1, from coordinate 1,628 downwards.
TGTGTCCGAATTCGCCCTTGTCGCGTGTTGCCCAGGCATCCCAGTAGGCGGCCCTGTTTCGCCCTTTGATTTTTCCGACACGGCGGAGTTCTGTTCGCTTTAATTTCTGGTTGCTATAGATGGTTCGACCGGCCTCCTCGGTGAGCCCGCACTGTCCAAGCATCTTGTCGAGGACTTGGTTCATGTGGCGCTCATCGGTGTTTGGTGCGTAGTCGTAGGCAAGGCCGATGGAGTCGAGTGGCTGGTCGTCGATTAGATAGTTTAGCGCCTGAGGTCCAAGGCAGAAATAGGGGGAGCATCCGTCGATCTGACCGAGCAACGGTAACTTGGACTGCCAAAGTCCGGTGGGAATTGCATATTCGTAGAACACGCCACGGCAGACAAAGGAGAGCGAGGTGGCACGCGAGCCGGCGTCGATCATCCCGCAAAGATCGAAGGGCGAGGCGATACCAAAAGAAAAGGGCGTGATGACGATAAGGAAGAGCATCACGATGGGTATGGCGAGAATGGCGATGACGTTGCGACCGGTGGAATGAGGCGGCTTCATATGCGCTCCTCGAGACAAAGATCTGTTGAGGATAGGCAGAAATGGATATGTTCAGAGAACAATTCAAGTTTAATCTCATGGCGCGAGATGGTCGACCGTTAGCGTCGAAAACCACCACAAAGGTGCCTGTCCCCTTTGTGGTGGTTCTCGGTTTGTCTCGATTTGTAACAGATAGAGCTCTATTTGCCGAGTAGATGTTACAGATTGAGACAAACGGGTGCCGCTGAACAATTCGTCTCGATTTGTAACATCTGGAGCCAGAAACGGTCGATAGATGTTACAGATTGAGACGGTAGCGCACCTGTGCGGCGGCGGGCCGACATCTTTACCCCTATCTCTCAATCACTCAGAAAATCTTATATATAGAGACTTAGATTTGTGTATAAGATTGCGCAAAGCTGGCAACAATACTTCTCGAACAACGTGAAGCCGCCCCGTAGGGCGGCCACCCCAAGAGAGGTGATTCCATGAGAATCGATAAGCTAGCAATGACGTCGCGCGAGGCGTTGCAGACCGCCATGAGCACGGCTGCCGACGCGCAGGCTGGCGCGGTGGAGCCGATTCATCTGCTGTCTGCCCTGCTCGGTGCCGGCGAGCGCAATATCTCCGTGATCATCGAGCGCATCGGTGCCGACCCGGCTCAGCTCGCACGCTCCACACAGGATGCCATCGACCACGCGCCCAAGGTTTCGGGCGAGGGCCAGCAGATGGGCCTGTCCAACGAGCTCGTCCGCGTCATCGAGAAGGCCGAGAAGAAGGCCACCAAGATGGGCGACAGCTTTGTGGTGACCGAGCATCTGCTGATGGCACTTGCCGAAGACAAGGGCGAGGCGGGCCGCGTGCTGCGCGATGCCGGCGTGACCAAGGAGCGCATTGAGCAGGTCTACGAGGAGCTGCGTGGCGATGACCGCGTGACGTCTGCCGAGGACAAGACTCAGTTTGAGGCGCTGGAGCAGTACGGACGCAACATCTGCGACCTTGCCCGCGCCGGCAAGCTCGATCCGGTCATCGGCCGTACCGACGAGATTCGCCGCACCATCCAGGTCCTGTCCCGCCGCACCAAGAATAACCCCGTGCTCAT
>USHT01000271.1 GCA_900554455.1 uncultured Collinsella sp. | reverse complement strand
ATCAATGTCTGGCAACAGGGGAGAATCTCGGTCAACATCTCAATCGAACCGATTATGGGGTTCTTTGAGGTCAACGTTTCAGCCCCGCAGGGAATCGCCGCCAGCGATGGCATGCGAGACCAAGCCGAGGCGGATCTCTTCGCCGATGCGATCCAGGTAGCTCTGCGCTATATCCTGAACGAGCACCACGGTGGTCGCGCAGAGTCGTACAACCTGTTCTTCTATCACCTGGGCGGTCGGACCATTGCCAAGGCGCTGCCGCGTTGGGTGGTTTCGCCCTACTTTGTCGGCTATCGTTTGGCCCAGGTCAATGCTGAGACCACGCTCGATGTCGATGCTGAGCGCCTGCGTGCGCATCTGGAAACGCTCGTATAGTAAGACTAACACCCGCGTAATGCGGACAGTCTAGCGCCCCATGGCGTCGCGGCCGGCTTCGACGCGCTTGCGCTGGGCGGCGCGCTCCTCGCCGGTCAGACGCTCAAAGAGATGCCCGATAAGCGAGGCGAGTACCTGCTGAAACAGCGTTCCGCACATGACGGGAAACACGACTTCGCCCGGAAAGTACTGCGTGGCGATGACGGCGCCCGAAGAGATGTTACGCATGCCGCAGGTAAAGCACATGGTGGTCGTCTCGCTATATGGCAGATGCAGCGCACGGGCGACCAGAAAACCGACGACAAAGCCACTGATGGCGAAGACCAAAATAAAGAGGGCGACTTCCAGGCGCACCGCGTTCATGTGCAGCACGTACTCGCTCATGGCGGTGGAGTTGGAGGCGATAACGCCCATCATCATGAATTTGCAGGCGGGCGAGAGCACGGGGGAGAGCTTCTCGTGTCCCCATCCACGCGTGAGCTCGTTGATCACGATGCCGAGCACGGCGGGGATGGCAATCATAAAGGCCATGTTCTGCATCATGCTCGGAACATCGATTGCGACGGTGGCGCCCAACAGGAGCTTGAGCGTGAGCGGAATCGTCACGGGCGATATAACCGAGGACGTCAGGATGATGGTGAGCGCGAGCGGGCCGTTGCCGCCGAACATGCTGATCCACATAAAAGCGGTGACTGCCACGGGCACACTGTATTCGAGCACGATGCCGCAGACAAGGTTGGGATTGGAACCAAAGAACAACGATCCCATGGCATAGGCTGCGATGGGAATAAGCGCCGCCGAGACCAACAATGCCACAATCAGGTGCAGCGGACGGTGAAACATCTCGGCTACCTGGTGAAAGGTGTTGCTGAGCGCACCTTGGAACGTCATAAAGGCAAACAAGGTGGGAACGATGGGCTTGAGAACGCCGATCTGTTGAGGAAAGAGCACGCCGAGCGCCACGCAAATCGGAACGATGACCTGCATATGCCCCGCGAGGAACTTTCCCAGTCCAGTCCATTGCTTCATATGTCCCGTGACTCCCTTTATCCGCGAACTCGTTTGTATGGATATGCTAGACGCTCGTATGCGTCCGTGCGGCTGAAACGCTCGATTATTTCGAGGCTATTGCCGGCATCGTTTACCAAAACCGCGGCGTGCTGCGGCGATTTGCGTCCGCGCCGCACGGTATAATAAATCCGTTCAACAGATCTGCCTGCCGAAGCGGGCATACACAGAGGACTCATCGCTATGAACCGTGAGAGGTATCGCGGCGACCTGCCCCTATCGGGGGTGGGTGCCTATGTCATCGCTTAAGACGACGCATCGCTGGGCGGTCGCTCAGCAAAACCCCGAGTTCGAAAAGGAGCTTTCGGCTGGTCTGGGCATTCCCGGGCTGGTGGCGCGCATTATGGTCGCGCACGGCATTGGCTCCATCAAAGAGGGCCAATTGTTTTTGACGCCTTCGCTCGATCGCGACTGGGCCGATCCACTCATTATCCCGGGCATGTCGGTCGTTGCCGACCGCGTTGAGCGTGCTATTCGCAACCACGAGCATATCGCGGTCTTTGGCGATTTTGACGTTGACGGTATTACGTCGACCTGCCTGTTAACCGAGGCGCTGCGCACGTTTGGCGCCGATGTCACGCCGTTTATTCCGCATCGCTTTGATGAGGGCTACGGTCTTTCGCGCGCGGCGCTCGACCGCGTTAACGAGCTCGCTCGCCCCCAGTTGATCGTGACCGTCGATAACGGCATTGCCGCCAAGGAAGAGGTTTCCTATCTGGAGAGCCTGGGGATCGATTTGGTGGTCACGGACCATCACGAGCCCTCCGACCAGGTGCCGCAGGGTGTGCCCCTGACCGACCCCAAGCTCGAGGATGAGGGGCCCTCGCGTGAACTTGCCGGTGCTGGTGTGGCGCTCAAGCTGGTGCAAGTCCTGGGTGAGCGCCTGGGCAAGCCGTCGTATTGGCGTTCGCTAATCGAGGTCGCGGCGCTGGGCACCGTGTCCGACATGATGCCGCTCACGCCCGAGAACCGCGCGCTGGTTGCCGA
>USHT01000270.1 GCA_900554455.1 uncultured Collinsella sp. | reverse complement strand
GCTGGCGCGACGGCTTCATCGAATGATGTCGCTCCATGCAAAAAAAGCCGAGGTCTCAACACGAGGCCTCGGCTTTTATTTTGTCCTATGGTGTGGCGGCTACGAGCGCGTTTCCATCTTGGCGTGGCACTTGGGGCAGGTGACGCGAATCTTGCCCTTGCCCTTGGGGACGGAGAGCATCTGGCCGCAGTTGGGGCACTTGAGGTATGCCGTAGTCTTGCGACCCTTCCACATCTTCTTGGCCGTGCGCTTGGCACGCTCAAAGTCTTCCTTACTGGTGCCGGCCGCGCGTGAGGTGCTGGCCGCTGCGGCGCCGGCGCCCAAGCTGGCGACAAACTTGCCCAAGCCGGGAACATTGGCGGTCGCGGCGACAAAGGCCTCGTTCTCCTTGTGACGTGCGTCGATATTTTTGGACAGGCCGCGCAGCACGCCAATCACGATTACGGCGATGGCAATCCAGCTGAGCCACTGGATGCGGGCTATCGATCCGATCATGGCGATGATAATGCCTGCGAAGCCCATCACGATGGTGAGTTCGTCAGCGCCATTGCGGCCCTTCATAAAGTCATTCATGCAAATTGCCTTTCGTTCGATATGCTGCACGCCTTTATACCCGATTTAGAGCAAAGGGGACAGGTTAATCTGCACCAATGTGATGCAAACATACCTGTCCCCGGAACACCAAGACGGTGCAAAGAAGTTTGTCCCCAATGCCCCAATTACTTGGAGAGCTTGTCGACGACGCGTTCGATCTCGGCGAGCTTGGCGGCTTTGAGGTCTTCGTCGCCCGATTCGATTGCCGAAGTCACGCAGCCCTCGATATGTGCCTTGAGCACGTCGGCGTTAATGCGCGCGATGAGCGCCTGCGTTGCCATGAGCTGCGTGGAAATATCGACGCAGTAGCGGTCCTCATCGACCATCCGCAGGATGCCGTCGATCTGACCGCGTGCCGTCTTGAGCATGCGGGTCACCGATTTATGGTCTGCCATCATGGCGGGTCCTCGTTTCTGGTCGATGGGATCGAATGCTTCTGGTAGCTGCTACGCGGCGGTCACGGACAGGGCGTGGAACTTCTCGCCGGCACCCTCGACGGCGGCAGCGAGCTGCTCAGCGGTCACGGTATCGGCGCACTCCACCTGTACGGTCTGAGTCTCGTGATCGGCATCGGCGTCGGTCACGCCGGCAACGTTGAGCAGTGCCGTCTCGACAGTAGCATCGCAGTGGCCGCACATGAGGCCGGAAGTCTTGATTGTGTAACGCATGGGTGTACTCCTTATCGATTGAGATTATCTGACAGTTTAGTCGTGAACAGCGTCATCTTAAAGGTGCGCTGAGGTGCCCGAGATTGCCCCGAAAGAGGAGCGAAGCGTACTTGGGTACGCGAGCGACGGTTTGAGGGACAAGGTCGGGTGCTTCAGTGCGCCGTCTTGGGCTTAAAGGTTCGCAGGCGCAGGGCATTGGAAACGACGCACACGCTCGACAGGCTCATGGCCGCGGCGCCGAACATCGGCGAGAGCTGCCATCCCGTGAGCGGGAAGAACACGCCCGCCGCCAGCGGAATGCCGATGCCGTTGTAGAACAGCGCCCAGAACAGGTCCTGCTTGATGTTGCGGATCGTGGCGCGCGAAAGCTCGATGGCGCGGGCGACGTCCATGAGGTCGCTGCGCATGAGCACCACATCTGCTCCTTCCTTGGCGATGTCGGCGCCGGTGCCGATAGCAAGACCCACGTCGGCGCGCGCCAGGGCGGGGGAGTCGTTGATGCCGTCGCCCACCATGGCGACCTTGCCGCCCGCATCCTGCAGTTCGCGCACGTGGCGTTCCTTGTCGGCGGGCAGGATGTCGGCGATAACCTGTTCGCTGCTCAGTCCCACGCGGCGGGCAATTGCTTCGGCGGTGACGCGGTTGTCGCCGGTGAGTATGCGCACGTCGACGCCGAGCTTACGGAGCGCGGCGATGGCCTCGGCGCTCGTCTCTTTGACCTCGTCGGCCACGGCGATGGTGCCGACAAGCTCACCGTTCTTGGCAAAGAACAGCGGCGTTTTGCCCTCGGTGGCAAATTGCTCGGCAACGCCGGCGGGCACCTCCGCGCCCAGCTCGTTCATCAGACGCACGTTGCCGGCTGCGATGACATTCTGCCCCTCGCGCGCCGTAACGCCTCGTCCGGGCACGGCGGCAAAGTCCTCGACCATGCGCGCGACGATTCCGCGCGCCTCACACTCGGCCATAATCGCCTCGGCCAGCGGGTGCTCGCTCGAGCGCTCCAGCGCGGCAGCAAGCTTCAGCAACGCTTTTTCACTCATGGCGGGCGAGCCGTCAGCGCGCGTGGCTACCACGATATCGGTCACGGCGGGCTTGCCGCGGGTGACGGTGCCCGTCTTATCGAGCACCACGGTGCCCACGCTGCGCAGGTTTTCCAGCGCCTCGGCGCTCTTAAACAG
>USHT01000269.1 GCA_900554455.1 uncultured Collinsella sp. | reverse complement strand
TACCTTCCACGGGCGCTCGAGCGCCGGGACCACGCAGCTCAGCACAGCAGCCGTGGGCACAAGCGCGCCCGGCATGCCCGCATCGGCCGCCAGCGCGGCCATGACCTGTGCGAGCCTCATGCGCGCTTCGTCGGCCGTAATGCTCGACGGCGTCGTGATCTCGCACGTCGCAAGCGGACATTCCTGCGCCGCGGCCGAATCCTCGGCAAACAGACCAAAGCGAATGAACGTGTTACCCACGTCGACCGTCAATATATGTGCGCACCCATTAAGCATCGTCGGCGCTCCTTTCGTCTGCCCAGCAGTATATCGCCTACCTAAACCAGTCATCCCAAAATGACTAGCTTGCGGCTATACTGGTGCGCGGTCGCGCGCGAGCTCACGCGGCGGCCCTTGGTAACCCGACTTCCCGCGCCGTATCCGTAACGGCGCTCCTGGGGGAAGCGGATATACGCAAAGGAGTTTTATATGAGCAATCCCTCGAACCGCGCTTCGATGCGCGGGCAACTCACGCTGCGTGGCGTCGTCATCGGCGTCCTTGGCTGCGTGATCATCACGGCAAGCTCGGCCTACACCGCTCTCAAGATGGGCGCACTCCCCTGGCCGATCGTCTTCGCTGCCGTCATCTCGCTGTTCTTCCTTAAGCTCATGGGCAACGCCAGCCTCAACGAGGCAAACGTCACCCACACCATCATGTCCGCAGGCGCCATGGTCGCCGGCGGTCTGGCGTTTACCATCCCGGGCGCCTGGATGCTGGGCTATGCCGACCAGATCAGCTGGCTCGACATGTTTATCGTGGCGCTCGCCGGCACCATCCTGGGCCTGCTGGCCACCGCGCTCATCCACCGTCACTTTATCGTGGACGCCGCGCTCGAGTTCCCCACCGGCAACGCCGCAGCTCAGACCCTGCGCGCTACCGAGGCCGGCGGCAAGACCGGCAAGCAGCTCTTTGGCTCCATGGCCATCGCCGGCATCTACAGCGTGCTTCGCGACGCCCTGGGCGTGGTACCCAGTATGCTGTGCACGCTCAATATCCCCGGCGTGACCTTTGCCATCTACAACTCGCCCATGCTGCTCTCCGTCGGCTTTTTGGTGGGCTTCGCCCCCGTCGCGTTCTGGTTTGCCGGCGCGCTGCTGGGCAATTTTGGCATCATCGTCGGCGGCACCGCTGCCGGTCTGTTTGACGTTATGACCGCACAGGGCATCGTCAAGTCCCTGGGCATGGGCCTCATGATGGGCTTTGGCGTCGCCGTCGTACTCAAGGACATCCTGCCGCAGGTCGCCGGTATCGTCCGCGGCCTCGCCGCCGACAGCTCCACCGACACCGACGAGCAGTCGCTCATCTCGGGCTCCCTTAAGCTCGACGCCGGCATCATCGGCCTGGGCGCTGCCGCCATCGCCGTGATCATCGCCATCGTGCTTGACCTTGGTCCCGTTCCGGCCGTCATCGTGACGCTGTTCACCTTTGTCACCACCATCATGAGTGCGCAGAGCTGCGGGCAGACGGGTATCGACCCCATGGAGATCTTCGGCCTCATCGTCATGCTCATCGTGGCAGCCTTCGCGCAGCTCGCTCAGGTCAAGCTGTTCTTTATCGCCGGCATCGTGGCCGTAGCGTGCGGCCTTGCGGGCGACGTCATGAACGACTTTAAGGCCGGCGCCGTGCTGGCCACCAACCCGCGCGCACAGTGGGTCGGCCAGGCCATCGGCGGCATCGTGGGCGCCCTGGTCGCCGCCGCTGTCATGGTCGCGCTCGTCACCGCCTATGGTCCGGACGCCTTTGGCCCCGACAAGAGCTTCGTTGCCGCGCAGGCAAGCGTGGTCGCCACCATGGTCTCGGGCATCCCGAGCGTGCCGTGGTTCGCAGGCGGCTTTATCGCCGGCATCGTCATGTACTGGCTCGGCATTCCGGCCATGATGATCGGCCTGGGCGTGTACCTGCCGTTCTATATGTCGCTCACGGCTTTCCTGGGCTCCTGCGTCAAACTCGCCTACGACAAGTGGGCCGCGCACCGCGACGCCGCCGCCGGTCTTTCGGACGAGGAGAAGGCCGCCAAGGATGCTGCCTTCCAGGAGCAGGGCCTGGTTGTCGCCAGCGGCCTGCTGGGCGGCGAGTCTATCGTCGGCGTTATCCTGGCGTTTATCTCTGTTGGCCTGAGCCTGCTGGGCTAAACCAAACAACAACGCACCAGCGCAGAGCGCGGGGCCGGAGACCATCCGGCCCCGCGCTTTTTTGTCTATTTGACTCTTATGATCCTCACGGCGTTTTTAGCCATGCCCATTGGCCTGACTTCCAGGTCAACAAACCCTGTCTGACACCTCGCTCAACGCGGTGTAGAGTAAAGACGACGGGCGGGATACGCGGCACGTGCCAGAACGAGGTGGACATGGAACTCGATAAACAACAGCTCAAGCGACTGCGCGAGCGCCATCATCGGCG
>USHT01000268.1 GCA_900554455.1 uncultured Collinsella sp. | reverse complement strand
GAGCGAGGTGCAGACAAAGGCTGCAATGGCGGTGGGAACATCGACAACGGCGCCGACGATGGCGCCCATCGTACACGAAACGCCCCATGTTGCGATAAGGATCACGTTGAGCACGAAGGACTCACGCGGACCCCAATCCTCCCCTTCAACCAACTTGGCAAGCGAGATGCCGTATGCCTCCTCGGTAAGTGTCGCGGCAACAGCCAGCGTCTGACGCTTCGAGGCACCCCTCAGATGCGGTGCGATCGATGCCGAGTAAAGCGCAAAGCGCGAGGAGATTGCGGCGACGCTCGCGACGATCGATGCTGCAGGCACACCCGCCAACCACAGGTTGCAGATCATAAACTGCCCGCTGCCCGTCACAAACGTGCTGCTCAGAGAAAAGACCATCCAGGGCTCCATTCCCGTCTGCCCCATGATCATTCCGCACGGCGCGCCTATTGCAACATAGGTAAGCATCACCGGCCAGACGGTTCTAACGATTTTGAGCACCATACGCTTCTCATCCTGACAAGGTCTCCGAGCCGCATGTAACGACACGGCAGAATCATCATCCGACAGCAACCGAGTTCACCTACAATTGCCACCGGATCGAAACACACAACTTTTTAGGAAGTCATTATGACAGCTATCGATCGAGACCGGGCGCGCGCGGCCTTCAAAAGCTACACCGATGCCTACGACGCCACCAACCCACGCATCGCGCTCAAAATCGAGCATACCTACCACGTGGCCGAGGCATGCGATGCCGTAGCGCGCGAGCAGGGCTGGTCGTCAGAAGATATTGACCTGGCATGGCTTTGCGGCCTGCTGCACGATATGGGTCGCTTTGAACAGCTGCGACGTTGGGACACGTTTAAGGATGCCGAAAGCATGAGCCATGCGGCGTTAGGCGTCGAAGTCCTCTTTGGCGAGAATCCCGCCGATGCACCCGCCGTAACGAGCATCCGCGACTTTATCGATGACCCGGCAGAAGATGAGCTCATCCGAGCGAGCATTGCCTATCACAGCGATTTCCGTCTACCCGCGCAGCTCGACGTGCGCACGCGAAGCTTCTGCGATATCGTGCGCGATGGTGACAAGATCGACATTATGCGCACCATCGCCGACAGCACCGTCAACACCATCCTCAAGGTGGACGAGAAGACGTTTCTCGACAGCCGTTTCTCGTCGCCGACACTTGCCGCCTTTGACGAGCATCGGTGCGTCGCGCGCGACGAGCGCAACGAGCCGGCGGACTACCTGGTGGGACTCATCTGCTTTATGTTTGAGCTCGTCTATCCAGCGAGCCGCACGCTGGCGCGCGGGCAGGGCGATATCTACCGCCTGCTCGACGCGCCCTTTGGCATTACGCGCCCCTTTACCGATCCCGCCACGCAGGCAACCTGGAGCCGCCTAAAGGACGAGATGCGCGACTGGCTGACGCGCGCCTAGCGCTCAAGCTGGGCCAGCAGCTCCTCGACGACCTCGACGGCGTCCCCAACAACCTTGTACTGGGCAGCACCAAAGATGGGGGCATCCGGGTCCTCGTTGATGGCGATAATGCACTCCGCCCCACCGATGCCGGCAAGATGCTGGATGGCGCCCGAAACACCGATACTCACGAGAAGCCTGGGCGAAACCGATACGCCCGTCTGGCCAATCTGGTGGCGATACTCCAGCCAACCCGCCTCCACGACGGGACGCGTGCAACCAAGCTCGGCACCCAGAGCCTCGGCGAGCCTTCGCATCAACGGCAGGTTTTTCTTGGAACCAATGCCGCGACCTACCACGACCAGGCGCTCGGCATTGGCGATCGAGGGCTGCTGTCCCCACTCCTCGGCGGGAATCGAGATCTCGACACGAGCCTTAGCATCATCCGCAAGCGATATCTGGGTGATCGTGCCAGAGCGGCCGTAGTCGAAGTCGGGAGCCTTAAAGATACCGGGGCGCACCGTTGCCATCTGCGGACGGTGGTTCGGGGTCTTAATGTGTGCCATGATATTGCCACCAAAAGCCGGTCGAATCTGGGATAAATCAGTATTTTCATCCATTTCCAGGATCGTACAATCCGCGGTCAGACCTGTCTTCATACGGGCAGCCACACGCGGCGCCAGCTGTCTGCCGACCGTGGTTGCACCGACGAGAATAGACGATGGTTTTACTGTCTGGATGAAGTTTTCAAAAACAGCCGTGTACGGCTCATCCTTGTGATGATCGTACTGCTGGCGGCCTTGCTTGCAGCCATCTTTCTGACTGACCCCGGCGGAGAAAAAACCGAGTCCATTCAGGCAGTCATGAAGGATGCCGTGCTGCATGAAGACAACCAGATGGCTTTTCTGGGGATGAGGGTGAATCCATCGGTCATTTCCGACTGGGTGGTTACGGGACTGCTGCTGGTTGTGGCGGCACTGCTGCGAATTTTCGCAATTCCGCACTTCAAGCTCGTTCCCGGCAAGCTGCAAAGCGCACTG
>USHT01000267.1 GCA_900554455.1 uncultured Collinsella sp. | reverse complement strand
GTCACGTCCCAGGAAGGTCTCGCCGGGGTCGCTGCCGTAGACGACAGGCCCCATCCGCTCGGAGAAGCCGTAGCGGGTGACCATGGCGCGGGCCGTATCGGTGGCGCGCTGCAGGTCGCTGGACGCACCGGTGGAGATGTCCTCCAGCACAAGTTGCTCGGCTACACGGCCGCCCAGCAGGGTGACGATGTTCTCAAACATCGCGGTCTTGGTGACGTAGCTGGGGTCCTTCTCGGGCAGGTACATTGTGTAGCCGCCCGCACCGCCGCGGGAGATAATGCTGATCTGGTGCACGGGATCGTGGTGCTTGCTGAAGTAGCCCGTGATAGCGTGGCCTGTCTCATGGTAGGCAGTCAGGCGTCGCTCCTCGTCGGTGACGACGTGGCTCTTCTTCTCAGGTCCCATCATAACCTTGACGGAGGCTTCCTCGATCTCCTTTTCGGTGATGGCCTTCTTGCCCTGACGGGCGGCCAGCAGTGCAGCCTCGTTCACGAGGTTCTCCAGATCAGCGCCGGAGAAGCCAGCCGTGGAGCGGGCAATCGTTTTCAGGCTCACATCGGGGCCGAGAGGCTTATTCTTTGTATGGACGCGCAGAATCTCCTCGCGGCCCTTGACGTCGGGCAGACCGACGTAGACCTGACGGTCAAAGCGGCCCGGGCGCAGCAGCGCCTTATCCAGAATGTCCGCGCGGTTCGTGGCAGCCATGACGATGACGCCGTCGTTTGCGTCGAAGCCGTCCATCTCGACCAGCAGCTGGTTCAGGGTCTGCTCGCGCTCATCGTTGCCGCCGTACTGGCCGCCGCTGCGCTTCTGGCCGATGGCGTCGATCTCGTCGATGAAAACGATACAGGGCGCCTTTTCCTTGGCCTGCTTGAACAGGTCGCGCACCTTGCTCGCGCCCATGCCGACGAACATCTCAACGAACTCAGAGCCCGAAATGCTAAAGAACGGAACACCGGCCTCGCCGGCAACAGCCTTGGCAAGCAGGGTCTTACCGGTACCCGGAGGGCCAACAAGAAGAGCACCGCGCGGCAGCTTGGCGCCGATTTCCTCGTAGCGCTGCGGCTTCTCCAGAAAGTCGACGACCTCCTTGAGGGATTCCTTGGCCTCTTCCTGGCCAGCGACATCCTTAAAGGTCACGCCCACGTCCTTGGAGGCGATCACGCGAGCACCGGACTTGCCCAGTCCGCCGCCGCCAAAACCGCCGCCACCAAAGTTCATCGACGGGCCGTCATCGCCCATAGCCTTCTTCATGCGGCGGTTGAGCCACCAGCCGATCAGGAAGAAAATTGCCATGGGCAGAATAAGAGTGATCAGGTAGTAGGTCATCAGACCCGAGTTCTTATCGGGAACGACTGACTCAAGCGAAGCGCCAGACTCAAGCACGCGATCGGTAAAGCCCGCATCATTCGGCACACCGGTCGTCTTGTAAGCGATGTTCTCGTCCTCGCCCTTTTTGGTGTAATAAATCGAGTAATCGTCCGTGTTGTACTCGACCTTGTCGACACTCTTCTTATCGAGCGCTTTGACAAACGTCGAATAATCGGTCTTCGTAATCTGCTGCGTGTGACCGATGTTGGGGAACAGAACGGTCGAGAGCACGAGGTAGACGACGAAGGCGATGAGCACGTAGAGGATCATATTCCGTCTACGTTTGTTGTCATCCATCTCCATCTGCTTGAACTCCATCTACTGGGGTTGATAATGCTATCTAGAATACCCAACCCAGACGGCGATAAACCGACGCCGGACATGAAAGGATAGAGATGGCATCACTCGAAGTCGGCAAGGTTCAGATCTATACGGGCGACGGCAAGGGCAAAACCACGGCTGCACTGGGATTGGCGATGCGCGCCACGGGCTATGGACTTAACGTGCTCATGCTTCAGTTTGCCAAAAAGCTGCACTGCGCCGAACACGAAGCCGCGCCGCGCCTGGGGCTGCGTATTGTGCAGGCCAATCGCGACACGCCCGAGGCTTGCGCCGCACAGATCATGGAGCTCGCACGCGAGCAGATCTCACAGGTCGACGTTCTGATTTTGGACGAACTCGGCGAGGCCATGCGCCGCGGCTTTGTGACGCGCGAGGATGTCGAAGCGCTGATCGCGATAAAGCCCGCCACGACGGAGCTCGTGCTCACCGGTCGCGGCTTGCTACCCCTCGCGGACCTCGCCGACCTGGTCACCGAAATGCGCCCCGTCAAACACTACTTCGACGAAGGCCTCCTAGCCCGCCAAGGCATCGAATACTAATTGATTCGTTTTCCGCCAACACCTACAGCTCATAAGGAAGTTGCGGTGGAATAGTACTTGTTTGACGGTCCGCAAGGGCTTTTCAGGAACTATTTCACCGCAACTTATCAGGGGTATCCGACGGATGAGCTAGGCGGTGGCGCGACCTAGCCAGTTGCCGCTGTGGTGGTAGATGGTGAACATCGTGGCCGTGATGAGCCAGG
>USHT01000266.1 GCA_900554455.1 uncultured Collinsella sp. | reverse complement strand
CGTCGACGCTATATGGCGCCGTCGCGGCTATAGCGTTTATACCGAGTGTGCTCGCGACTCCGGCTGGCGGAGTATTGGCTGATCGAGAGAGGCATCGGAGCGTTCTAGCGGCTCTCGGTATTGTTTTAATGATTGCAACGATGCTGTTTGTCCCCATGAAGTGCTCGTTGCCCCTTGCGGTCGTTGTGGCGGGGATGCTGTGCGTCCAATACGCAGCTCAATCTATTCTGAAGCCGATACTTCAAATTGAGACGCTGCGCATAGCCGGCAAGGGAAAGGTTGAGCGGGCCACCGCGTTAGTGTCACAGACGACCATGGCGAGCAATATTCTAGGTCCCGTGGTTGGAACAGCCTTCTACGGATGGTTTGGAATCAACGTCCTTTGCGCGATCGCGGCGGTGGCGTTTGCGATGTCGACGCTGCTGTTTTGGGCCGCACTCAAACGAAATGTCCCTTCTGAAATGACGGGGGATAGCTCGACTCGCATGGCATGCCAAAGCGATTTTCTGTCGGCGATTCGGCACCTGTTTCAAAACGCTTCGTTGCTCGCTGTGATTTTGCTTGCTGCTGTTTTGAATCTTGCGCTGGTTGGGTTAACGATTGGCGCCCCCGTTATTGTTATCAGGCATCTCGGCATGCAATCTTCCTGCGTCGGGATTATTGAGGCAGCTATGGGGCTGGGTGGCCTTGCAGGCGGCGGTTTGGTCGGTATTTGGCCGAATCGTTTTTCCTTCAATGACATATGTCGATACGTTGCAATGATCTGTCTTGGAGTCGTGCCGATTATTGTCACGTTACCGATTGGAGTTGACGTAATTGTGTTTGCCGCGTTTTCAGTCGGCTCGGCATGGGTCATGGTGTGGGCAAGCATTGCGTCGATCGAAATCGTTGCATTTGTTCAGCGGACGGCGCCGACGGAACTCTGCGGAAAGGTGCTTTCGGTCGTATACATGGCGCTTTCCTGCGCAACGCCTATTGGCCAATTGGCATACGGATTTGCATATGATCGATGGGCGCCGGCGGCTGTGTTCGCAGCCATGCTGGTGGTACTGGTGCTGACGACGGTGCTGTTTTATCGCTTGAAAAGTCGCTCACCACAAACAATGTGACGTTCGCAGTGCAGCGGTTTAACAGAAGCAATCGCTGCAGTGTGGGGTGCCCATACGAGAACGTGTCTCTCCTTCGTCTACAATATCGTGCAGACGAAGGAGAGGCATGCCCATGATCAAGATGTTTGCGAGTGACTTAGACGGAACGCTGCTTAACGCCCTGCACGAGGCCGACGGAACCATCCGTCGCGCCATTCGCGAGTTGGCCGAGGCCGGGCTGCACGTTGTTCCCGCGACGGGTCGCTCGACGCTGCCGATCGGTGAGCATGGCTTTACAGGTTTGGCGCTCGACGCCTGCTGCTCCAACGGATCCATCGTTCGTGACAGCCATGGCGAGGTGCTCAAGACCTGGACCATCGACTCTCAGATTACCGAGGAACTGCTTAAGGCGTTTCCGGACATTTGCTTTGATTGCTCCACGCCCGACGGCATGTTCTCGAGTGGGTCGTTTGAGATGCACCAAGCGGGTTTTAAGAAGGATAGCCCCATCAAGCGCATCGTGATGCGCGGCATGCGCGCGCGTGGCGGGTATCACGAGGAGCAGTATTTCGATCAGTCAATCGGCGACATCCTGCGCCACGATGTGTGTAAGATCAACTGCCGCGTGACCTCGCCCGAGCTGGAGCGCGACCTTAAGGCATATCTGGCCGAGCGCTCGGACCGTGTGGTCAACGCGCCGTTTGACCCGGTGATGTTCGAGATCACGGACGCGTCGTGCAATAAGGGCGAGAGCGTGGCGTGGCTGGCGGCCTACTACGGCATTGCCGAGGACGAGGTCGCGGTCTACGGCGACGGCGGCAACGATATCGCCATGCTTAAGCGCTTCCGTCACAGTTACGCGACCAAAAACGGCAGCGATGCCGCCAAAGCCGCCGCGAGCGCGACTATCGGCAGCTGCACGACCCATGCCGTTCCCAAGCACATGCTCGCCACCATGCGCAAGCAGAACTCCCGGACCGTTATCGAATAGATGTGACAAAGGGACAGCCCCTTTGGCGCGAGGCCCTGCACTCTTGGCATGCGAACATATATTCGTATATATAACTGAGCTCTGGTAGAATCGATATCGTTGACGGCAGTTCCATGTGCCGGGCAGCGCCCTCCATCTGATGGGAGGTGATGCCCATGACCGATCTGATTGATTTTGTGAGACTTCTGACCGCTTTGGTCTCGTTCTTCACAGCGCTCGTCGGGCTTTCCGAGGCACTCAAGCAACGTTCGAAGCAACGAAAGACGATATGAGAAAGCCATTTGGGTCGCCTCCCCCGCGGCGCAGCTTCTTTCCGCGGGCTCGGGATGCCACAATGGGCTTTGAGTATCGGCCCGTGCGGTAGCCCTTACCGCACCTGCGG
>USHT01000265.1 GCA_900554455.1 uncultured Collinsella sp. | reverse complement strand
CGGCTTCGGTGCCCGCCCCATTAAAATCGATATCCTCGATCGCCTTGCCCTCGAGCACGCGCTTGCCAGCCATGACCTGCGCCAACGCTGGCGGAATGGCGGCGACATCGGTCTTGATCAGGTAACCGCGGGCGCCCAGCTTGAGCGCCGACACAATGTACTCGTCATCCGAGAACGTCGTCAGAAACACCACGCGCGCCGCAGGGTCGTGCTCAAGGATCTCGCGCGCGGCTGAAAGTCCGTCGCGCCCCGGCATCTGAATGTCGAGCAACGCGATATCGGGTGCGTGTTCGGCATAGAGAGCCACTGCGGCGTCGCCATTGGCGCCGGTGCCCACCACTTCGATCTGCGGCTGGGCGCCCAGGATAATCTTGAGCGAATCGACCACTAGGCGGTCGTCGTCGACAACGATGAGCCTCATCGGTCCTCATCTCCTTGCTGTTTGGGGACGGTGGCAAACACGCGCCAGCCGGGGGCGCCGGCGCGCAGGCCGGCGGTGAAGGTTCCGCCAAGCGCCTCGACGCGCTCGCGCATGGAGGCGAGCCCCATGCCTTCTACGACGTTGCTGCTGCTCGCCGGGGTCGCGTCCGCGCCATCATCGGTAACGATGAGCTGGTAAAACGACGGATGCTCCATGCATCGTACGGTGACGGTCTGGGCGCAAGCGTGGCGCATGGCGTTGGAAAGCGCCTCGCGCAGCACCGCCGCAAAGCAGTTGGCGACGTTGGCGGGTGCATGCTCGGCCAAAACTTCAAGCTCAATCTGCGGGCCGCCGTCCGAGCGCGCGCCTTCAACAATGCGTTCGAGCTGCACGGAAAGGTCGACGGCGTTGTCGTTGAGCGCGTGGACGCTGGTGCGCACAAGCTGGAGCGCCTCGTCAACCGTGCGTTTAACGTCGGCGAAATCGGCGGCGACGCCAGACTCGTCGGCGTGGACCACGCGTAGGGCTTCGGCCTGCAGCGAGGCGCGCGTGAGCTGGTGCCCGACGTTATCGTGGATCTCGCGCGCGATGCGGGCGCGTTCGGCGAGCGTCGCGAGCTCGACTTCGTAGTCCTGGCGATCGGCAAGATCACGGTTGCGCGCCTCGAGCGCGAGGGCTCGTTCCTGCAGTTCGTCGCGGGTACGGCGCATGCGCTGTTGCTCGCGCTCCAGCTGGGCGGTACGTAGCGATAGCAAGGTGGCGGCAACCGAAAGGATGGCGGTCAGCAGGAGCGTTCGGGTGGTGAGCGCGCCGCCGCGAAGGTCCGCGACAAGCGCGCAGACAAACACGGCGCCAATCACCAGCGCGGGCCAGATGCGTTCACGGCGCACGCGTCGCGCGATGTCATAGAGGGCGAGGGGCGCAAACGGCACAAACGGCGGTATGAAGACGGCCGCGATGATGTAGACGTAGCTCGCGGCCTCGCTTGCGCGGCGCGCGTGTTCCTCCTGTGCGACCTCGGCCAGCGAGGTGGCAATAACGCCAAGGCAAAACGCCGCGACCATGCGGGCATCCACAGCAAGACCCATGGCGGCCGCAATACAGCACGCCAGCACGATCGATTTGTCGAAAAGCCTGTTCATACGGGTATTGTACGCGAAGCCGCGCATGGTGGAGGGGCCGCCTGCGCAACCGTGACATTCCTCCCGCGCAGCAAAGCGGGGGCGTCGGCAGGCCGCACGACAAAGACCCCGCACTCGTGACAAAGCTCACTGGTGCGCGCCGGCGGCTCCTGCGATGATGCAATCGTACCGGGCCGCAATCAACGGAAGGGCCGCCTCATGATAGACATCGTTCACGTCGAAAACCTCGTCAAGCGCTATGACGACCTTATTGCGCTCGACCACTTTAACCTGAGCATCGCCCCCGGCGAGATCTTTGGCCTGCTGGGCCCCAACGGCTCGGGCAAGACCACGTCCATCAACTGCATTTTGCAGCTGCTTGCCTACGACAAAGGCACCATTGAGCTGTTCGGCGAGCCCATGGCGCCCGCCCGCTACGACCTCAAGCGCCGCATCGGCGTGGTGCCGCAGCAGGTGGCGGTGTTTGACGAGCTCACGGTGCGCGAGAACATCGACTATTTCTGCAGCCTCTACGTCAACGACCGCAAGCACCGTCGCGCGCTGGTGAACGAGGCGATCGACTTTGTCGGGCTGGGCGACTTTGCCAAGTTCCGCCCCGGCAAGCTCTCGGGCGGCCTGGCGCGTCGCCTCAACATCGCCTGCGGCATCGCGCACAAGCCCGAGCTCATCTTCTTTGACGAGCCCACGGTGGCGGTCGACCCACAGAGCCACAACGCCATCCTGGAGGGCATCTGCCGCTTGCGCGACGAGGGCGCCACAGTGGTGTATACCAGCCATTACATGGAGGAAGTCGAGCAAATCTGCAGCCGCATCATGATCATGGACGGCGGGCGCGTGCTGGCGCAGGGCACCAACGACGAGCTCAAGCGCATGATGCAGATGGGCGAGCGCGTGACTGTCGAGGTTGGCGCCGTAGAGACCGCCA
>USHT01000264.1 GCA_900554455.1 uncultured Collinsella sp. | reverse complement strand
CCCCTGCAGCCTACGCGACCTCGCCAACCGTGCCGCCACGGCGTTTGGCAGCGACCCGCGCGTGTGGGGCGAGGCCGATCACCCATGCCGCACGGTCGCCATTTTGGGCGGCTCCCTGGGCAACTTTGGAGAGCTCGCCATCGCCGCCGGTGCGGATGTTGTCGTGACGGGCGAGGCAGGCTATCACGTGGCGCAGGACCTTGCCTTGCGTGGGCTACCGGTGATCTTGCTCGGCCACGACCGCTCCGAGGAGCCGTTCGTTGATATATTGATGAACTCTGCAGTTGACGCCGGGGTCGACCCCCGTCATGCGATTAAAATACTGAACCCTTGCCAATGGTGGACTGTGACAAAAGGAGAGAACTTATGAGCGCCGGCGCTACGCTACTCAAGCTGCAACAGATCGATTTGGAGCTCGCCCGCAACAAGAGCGAAGTTGCCAATATGCCGGAGCTCAAGGAGCTCGCTTCCAAGCGTAAGACCTACGTTAAGCTCAAAGCCGAGATGACCAAGCTCTACGCCCAGCGCAAGGACCTGGACATTGAGCTCGACGATCTCAACACCACCGAGATTCAGACCAACAACGCCATCGAGGCTGCCAAGAAGCGCCACGTCGACGGCTCCGACTACCGCGAAGTTCAGGACCTGGAGAATGAACTCGCAACCCTGGCCAAGCGTCTGGACAAGATTGAGCACACCCGCAAGGACGTCGTTGTCGCCCATAAGGAGGCGCTCGACCGCGAGGCCCGCGCGCAGGCAATCATCGCCAAGTTCGAGGAGGGTGTGAAGGCCGATACCAAGGCCGCCCGCGCCAAGGCTGCCGACCTGCAGGCTCAGATTGACGCCGCCACGAAGGAGCGCACCGCGCTTGCCGCCACGCTGCCGGCCGACGTGCTCACCGACTACGAGCGTCTGCTCAAGCAGTTCCGCGGCTTGGCCGTCGAGACCATCCAGGGCAACATCCCCACGGTCTGCCACACCGCGCTGCAGGCATCGTCCATGAGCGACCTCAACCACGACGGTAGCGAGATTACGCACTGTCCGTACTGCCACCGCCTCCTGGTGCTCCCGAGCAAGGAAGCCTAGCGATGACGGCGGCATCCAACAATTCAATGCAACTTGAGGGAAAAACGATCCTGCTGGGCATTACCGGCGGGATCGCCGCCTATAAGTCGTGCAATATCGTGCGCCTGCTGCAAAAGCGCGGTGCGCGCGTCAAGGTCGTTATGAGCGAGCATGCCACCGAGTTTGTGGGCCCGCTCACCTTTCGTGCGCTCACCAACGAGCCCGTTGCCGTGGGCCTATTCGACGATCCCTCCGACCCCATCCACCACATCTCGCTCGCACAGGAGCCCGACCTGGTGGTCGTGGCGCCCGCGACGGCCAATATCATTGCCAAGATGGCCAACGGCGTCGCCGATGACCTTATCTCCACCACGCTGCTTGCGACGCCGCGACCCATCGTGATCGCACCCGCTATGAACAACGGCATGTGGAAGGCGACGGCGACGCAGGCCAACATGGCCACGCTGCGCGAGCGCGGTGTCCATGTGGTGGGTCCGGGCAGCGGCTACCTTGCCTGCGGCGACGTGGACACGGGACGCATGAGCGAGCCCGAGGACATCGTCGAGGCTGTCTGTGAGGTGCTCAACCCCGTGCCGCAAGACCTGGCGGGCAAGCGCATCGTCATCACTGCCGGCCCCACACACGAACCGATCGACCCGGTGCGCTTCATTGGCAACCGCTCATCAGGCAAGATGGGCGTCGCCCTTGCAGGGGAGGCCGCACGCCGCGGTGGCGAGGTCACGCTCGTGTTGGGACCGACATCGCTCGATGTTCTCTGCGGCGTGGAGTGCGTGCGCGTGCAAACCGCCGCAGAGATGCTCCAGGCGGCCCTGAGCGCCTTCCAGACGGCCGATGCGGCAATTTGTGCGGCCGCCGTCGCCGACTACACGCCTGCGGACCCGGCGGACCATAAGCTCAAAAAGTCCAACGAACGCTTGGATCGCATCGAGCTTGTCGAAACGGTCGATATCTTGGCCGAGCTCTCACACCAGAAGGGCGAGCGATGCGTGATCGGCTTTGCGGCCGAGACCGATAACGTTGTCGAGTACGCCGAGCGCAAATTGGCACGCAAAGGTTGCGATGCCATTATCGCCAACGATGTCTCGCGCGCCGATTCAGGCTTTGGTACCGACACTAACAAGGCCTGGATTGTGAGCACAGCGGGTACACAGGAACTTCCCGTGCTAACAAAACCCCAGCTCGCAGATACAATTTTGGACTTGCTTCAAAAATTGTAAAAAAGTTCTTGCACAAGTCTAAAGTTTCGGGTTAATATACTTCCTGTTGCGAGCGAGAGCAGAGCAACAAAAAAAGCTTCGGGACGTGGCGCAGCTTGGTAGCGCACTTGACTGGGGGTCAAGGGGTCGCTGGTTCGAATCCAGTCGTCCCGACCAGAAGTTTCGCAGGTCAGGCACCTAGTGCCT
>USHT01000263.1 GCA_900554455.1 uncultured Collinsella sp. | reverse complement strand
TCCGCAGATAAAACCGACCAAAATAAACCCGTCCCTTTTTGGTAGGTGGAGAATGGAGTAAAGTAAGTGGTGGTTAACTAGAGGAGGCTTGCTATGGCACCTATCGATATTGTTGTACTGGCTGTAATCGGTATTGCGTTTGTCGCCGTGTGCGTGCGCATCTACCGCAAGGGCACCTGCGCCGACTGCGCTCAGGGTGGCGTTTGCACGGGGCATTGCTCCAACAAAAAGACCTGTGCCGCGCTTAAGGGCGTGGACAAAATCGCCGAAGACTTGGGCCGCGGTATCAAATAAGGTCCGGACATCCAAGCGCTCCGCGGGCATCCGTTCGCGGGGCGCTTTGTGCATTTGAGGGAGAGCACGGCGAGTCGAAGAGTATTTTTGGGGTATCGTTAACTGAACTGTAAATTGGCAACTTATCTATAACGGAGTAATCCCATGAGCGCTCGTGTAACCATGAAAGACATAGCCGCCGAGCTTGGCGTTTCCATCAATACCGTGCACAAGGCCCTGACGGGAAAGGCCGGCGTGAGCGAATCCGTGCGCGCCAAGGTGAACGCCAAGGCCGAGGCCATGGGCTATCACCGCAACACAAGTGCCTCAAGCCTGCGCCGCAAGGACATCAATCTGGTGTTTTGCCTGCCCCGCGCATCGCGCGAGGGAGCGTACTTTTTCCGTTACCTGTGGGAAGGCTGCAATCGCTTTGAACAGGAGGTCATCGACCGGGGCATTACGGTTGAGCGCGTTGAATTTGGCGTGGGCGGCTACGCTGATGCACTCGAGCAAATCGACGAGCGTCTGCAGGTGGGCGAGAAGATTGATGGCTTGCTCGCCTATGCGCCGGGCGACGATCGTGCGACTGAGCTTTTGGGGCAGATCGCCGAGGCGGGCGTGACGATTGAGCTTGTCGACGGCGACCGTCCGCATTTGAATCGTTTGGGTGCGAGCTTGGCCGATTATTCGACGGCAGGCAGCCTTATGGCCGAGCAGGCGGCAAACCTGGTCCATGCTTCTGGGGCCGACGCCCGCGTGCTCCTTTTGACAGGCGACCCATATACCGATTCGCACTATCTAACCGCCCGCGCCTTCCACAATTACCTGCGCGAACGTGATATTCCATGGCAGGTTGAGGATCTTGCAGGTGCCCATGCGCAAGTCAAACAACTCGAGCATGAGCTCGAAAAGCGTTTGAGTGCGCCGGACGCCCCCGAACTTATCTGTAGCGTTTTTGCCGTTGGTTCCGAAGTGGTTGCCGACGCGCTCGTCTCGACCGGCAAGGCCGGTCGGGTCATGGTGATCGGCAACGACCTGTTTCCCGAAAGTGCTCTGGCCTTGCGCCGCGGTATCTTTACCAATATTGTCTATAAGGACCCGACGAGCCTGGCGTATCGCGGCGCTAAGACGCTGGGCGATTATCTGCTGTGGGGAAGGACCCCGACGGTGCCCGTCCAGAAGGGCGCCGTCGAGATGGTATTTGCCAGCAATGTCGATCGCTACTGCGAACTTGCGGGTATTTAGCCGATTGAGCAGGTACCCCCTCTTGCGACGTGCATTTTTGGGAGTATTCAGCATTGGCATGCCCTGAATGAGGTGCAGAACGACTGTTTTAAGTGCCCCCGATGGCGTAATTTGCCATCGGGGGCACTTTTTATGCCGATCGGGCGCTATCTGCGTTCCAAATAGGACGCTGAGGATGGCGCACGGCGCGCTCCAATGCTGAATACTCCCAAAAATGTACGTCGGGACATGACCCACCTGAGCAAAAGCGCTCAAGTTCGGTGTTCGGGGACGCCAAACAGTCCGCAATACATGCAAGTCACATCTCCAGCAACCGTTGAACGGGCAAAATCTACCGTTCACCCCGTGGTGGTTAGGTGAACGTTCACCTTTTTATTGTTTTTCTCTTCGCAAATAAAATCCCGTGCGTATACTTAGGCTCAAATGAAACCGATTTCGTTGAGCGTGGGCAATAGGATGTTAAGACACACCCTACCATCTTGGCATCTTATCGCCCACGCAATGCCATTTGCTTTCTTCCCGTCTCGTTGGACCTTTAGTCCCATTCCGGCACAGCGAGACACTTCCTAGACGACTGACCGTGGGGCCGGCTTTTCTGCTTTTGCAGCAGTGCCTCCGATAACCCTCTTTTGCCGGCCCGGGTCAGCTTTTTCACACAACCGAAAGGACGGGTAGCAACATGCGACCGCTCATCATCATGCATGGCGAGAACATCGACTGGTGCCATACCGTCATTAGAATGCTGATGTATCTTGTGGGCGTTGCAGTACTGGCACTCGGTATGAGTCTCCAGACGGCATCCGGCCTGGGCGTCGCCGCGCTCACGTGCTTTGCCACAACCCTATCCATGCTCACTGGCAAGACGCTCGGCTTTTGGATCACCGCAACCTACGTCGCCTACATCGTGGCGCAATTAGCCATCTTGCGAAGCGAGTTCCAGCCGCGCATCCTGCTCGAGTTGTTCTTCTCAACGCTGATTGGCGGCTTGACCG